>NZ_JFJW01000166.1:0-14572 GCF_000611125.1 Cupriavidus sp. SK-4 | reverse complement strand
CGCGCGAGGCCGAGCTGGCGCGCGAGGCCGCTCCCGTGCAGCCAGCCACGGCGCCGGCAGAGTCCGCCAAATTCGTCGCCCCGCGCCCGCCAGCAGCGGGCGAGGATGGCACCCCGCCGGCCTTCACCGGCTCATGGCCGGTGCTGGCCGCCGGCCTGCCCTTGAAGGGCCTGGCACAGCAGCTGGCCTACCAGAGCGAACTGACCCAGGTGGTCGGGCGCACCTTCCACCTGCGCATCCCGGTCGCGGCCCTGGGCGAGAACGGCGTGTCCGAGCGGCTGCAGCAGGCGCTGTGCGACCACTTCGGCGAGCCGGTGCGCGTGGTCTGCGAGGTGGGCGGGGTTTCCATCACCGCGGCGGCGGCCGATGCCGAGGCGCGCGCCGAGCGCCAGCGCCAGGCCGAGGCCGTGATCGAGGCCGATCCCTTTGTCCAGGGCCTGCTGCGCGATTTTGGCGGCCAGATCGTGCCGGGCTCGATCCAGCCGCGCGCTGCCTGATCCGCAGCCTGCGTTTGCTTTACCGAACTACTTCACCGAATTTTTTACCGAATCCAGGAGCATTCCATCATGATGAAAGGTCAACTCGCCGGGCTGATGAAGCAAGCCCAGCAGATGCAGGAAAACATGAAGAAGATGCAGGAGCAGCTGGCTCTGATCGAGGTCGAGGGCCAGTCCGGCGCCGGTCTCGTCAAGGTGGTCATGACCTGCAAGAACGACGTCAAGCGCGTAACCATCGACCCCAGCCTGCTGGCCGAGGGCGAAGACAAGGACCTGCTGGAAGACCTGGTCGCCGCCGCCTTCAATGACGCCGTGCGCAAGGCCGAAGCCACCTCGCAGGAAAAGATGGGCTCGATGACCTCGGGCCTGCCGCTGCCCCCGGGCTTCAAGCTGCCGTTCTGAACGCCACTGTGAAGGCATCGTCCCCGACCTCGCTGCAGGCACTGGTCGAAGCGCTGCGGGTGCTGCCCGGCGTCGGGCCCAAGTCCGCCCAGCGCATGGCCTACCACCTGCTGCAGCACGACCGCGAGGGCGCGCGCAAGCTGGGCGATGCACTGCGCGGCGCGGCGGACCATATCCGCCATTGCCAGCGCTGCAACACCTTCACCGAGCAGGAGATCTGCGCGACCTGCCTGGACGACCGCCGCGACGCCTCGCTGCTGTGCGTGGTGGAAACCCCGGCCGACCAGGTCATGATCGAGCAGACCCTGACCTACCGCGGCAAGTACTTCGTGCTGATGGGCCGGCTCTCGCCGCTGGACGGCATCGGCCCACGCGAGATCCATCTTGACCGGCTGCTCGCACGCGCCACCGAGCCCGAGCTGGGCGGCCCGGTCGGCGAAGTCATCGTCGCCACCAACTTCACCAGCGAAGGCGAGGCCACCGCGCACTACATCGGCGAAATGCTCAAGGCGCGCGGCCTCAAGGTGTCGCGCCTGGCGCGCGGCGTACCGGTGGGCGGCGAGCTGGAATACGTCGATGCCGGCACCATCGCGCGCGCGGTGATGGACCGCCGCAACCTCTGAGCACGATCGCGCGGGGCTGGAACGCCAACGCGCCCGCGCACCCATCACCGGATTCCTCCGCTTCCCTGCCTGCCCCATGAACCTGGCCCGCTTCGATCTCGTCACGCTTGGCTTGTTCGTCGCCGTGGCCCGGCAGGGCAGCATCTCGGCCGGCGCGCGCCAGTCGCACCTGGCCGTGGCCGCCGCCAGCAAGCGCATCTCCGACCTGGAAACCGCGGTCGGCGCGCCGCTGTTCTTCCGCCATGCCGCTGGCGTGCAGCTGACCGAGGCCGGCCAGGCCTGCTTCCACCATGCGCTGACCATCCTGCAGGACGTGGAACGCATGGCCGGCGTGATGTCGGACTACGCCTCGGGCGTGCGCGGGCAGGTGCGGGTGTGCGCCAACACCTCGGCGATCACGCAGTTCCTGCCCGACGACCTGGCGTCGTTCATGCAGCGCCATCCCACCATCCGCATCGAGCTGGAAGAGCAGAACAGCCGCGACATCGTCGCCGCGCTGGTCGAGAACCGCGCCGACGTGGGCATCTTTGCCGACCGCACCCCCGCGGCCGGGCTGATGACGATCGAGTACCGGCAGGACGAGCTGGTCATCATCACGCCGCCCAATCACCCGCTGGCCGCGCGCGGCCCGGTGCACTATGCCGATACGCTGGAATTCGACTTCGTCAGCCTGCCGCAGGAAACCTCGCTGGCCGCGCGGCTGCTGGAAGAGAGCAGCCGGCTGGACCGGCCGTTCCGGCTGCGCATCCAGGTGCGCAGCTTCGATGCCATGTGCCGCATGGTGATGGCCGGCCTGGGCGTGGGCGTGCTGCCGCGCATCGCGGCCGAGCCGCACGTCAAGTCGATGGGGCTGTCGCTGGTGTCGCTGCAGGACGCCTGGGCGCGCCGCTCGCTGCTGATAGGGTTGCGCGACCCGGCCGGGCTGACCGTCTCCGCGCGCTTGCTGATCACCCACCTGTGCGGGGACCGAGCGCCGTTCTGACGCGCGCTTCCTAGGGGTTTCCCAGGGCCTTTCGCGTTCCGAGAAAGCCCGCTTCTCCGATTGCCGATTCCTGGCAGGCACCCTGCTGGGGCACACTCCGTCCGAACGCAATGTATGGCACGCCAGTCATTGGCCTTGCCGCACTGCAACAAGACAGCCGCATCGCACGGAGACACCCCATGGCGCAACAGATCCTCGAGGGCATTCGCGTCCTCGAACTCGGACAACTCATCGCCGGCCCCTTTGCCGCCAAGACCCTGGCCGACTTTGGCGCCCACATCATCAAGGTGGAGCCGCCGGGGCAGGGCGACCCGCTGCGCAAATGGCGCATGCTGCATGAAGGCACCTCGGTCTGGTGGGAGGCGCAGTCGCGCAACAAGGAGTCGATCTGCATCGACCTGCGCCAGCCGGAAGGCCAGGCACTGGTGCGCAAGCTGGCCGCCGAAGCCGACGTGCTGATCGAGAACTTCCGCCCCGGCACCATGGAGAAGTGGGGCCTGGGCTGGGACGTGCTGCATGCCGACAACCCGCGCCTGATCATGCTGCGCGTGTCGGGCTACGGCCAGACCGGGCCGAAGAAGGATGAGCCCGGCTTTGCCGCCGTGGCCGAAGCCATGGCCGGCCTGCGCCACCTGACCGGCGAGCCCGGCCGCGCGCCGGTGCGCGCCGGCCTGTCGCTGGGCGACACCATCGCCGGCCTGCACGGCGCCATGGGCGTGCTGCTGGCGCTGTACCAGCGCGACGCGCGCGGCGGCGAAGGCCAGGTCATCGACGTGGCGCTGTACGAGTCGCTGTTCAACCTGAGCGAAAGCCTGTTGCCGGAATACTCGGCCTTCGGCGCGGTGCGGCAGCCCGCCGGCGGCGCGCTGCCGGGGATCGCGCCGTCCAACGCCTACCCCTGCGCCAGCGGCGAATACGTGCTGGTGGCGGCCAATGGCGATGCCATCTTCAAGCGCATGATGCTGGCCATCGGCCGGCCCGACCTGGCCGACGATCCGTCGCTGGCACAGAACGATGGCCGCGTGAAACGCGTCGACGAGATCGATGCCGCCATCGCCGACTGGACCCGCACGCAGACCGTGGACTCGGCGCTGGCGCTGCTGCGCGACGCGCAGGTGCCGTCGGGCCGCATCTATACCGTCAAGGACATTGCCGAAGACCCGCACTACCGTGCCCGCGGCGTGATCGAGTCGGTGACCTCGGCCGGCGGGCTCACGGTGGAAGTGCCGGGCGTGGTGCCCAAGCTGTCGGCCAGCCCGGGGGAAATCCATGACCGCGCGCCGACGCTGGGCGAGCATACCGATGCAGTGCTGAAGCAGGCAGGCTTCGATGACGCCGCCATCGCCGACCTGCGCACGCGCAAGGTGATCGCATGAGCGCCGCCGCCAAGCTGCGCGGCCCGGCACGCGTCGAGATCAATGAAGTCGCGCCGCGCGACGGCCTGCAGATCGAGCCGGTGGTGGTGCCGACCGACGCCAAGGTCGCCTTTCTCGACGCGCTGTCGGCCTGCGGCTTTGCCCGCATCGAAGCCACCTCTTTCACCTCGGCCCGCGCCATCCCGGCGCTGGCCGATGCCGAGGCGCTGATGCACCGCATGCAGCGCCACCCGGGCGTGCGCTACACCGCGCTGGTGCCCAACCTGCGCGGGCTGGAGCGCGCGCTGTCGTGCCGGCCGGACGAGGTCAACCTGGTGATGTCGGCCAGCGAGACGCACAACCGCGCCAACCTGCGCATGACTCGCCAGCAGTCGCAGGACCAGCTGCTGGCGATGATCGAGGCGGCGGGCGCCGCCGGTGTGCCGGTCAACGTGTCGCTGTCGACCGTGTTCGGCTGTCCGTTCGAGGGCGAGGTCGACAGCGCCGCGGTGATGGCACTGGGCACCCGTTTCGCCGAAGCCGGCGCGGCCGGCATCACGCTGTGCGACACCACCGGCATGGCGTACCCGAACCAGGTTGCGGCGCTGTGCGAGGCCTTCCAGGTCGCGCTGCCCGATACCGGCCTGACCATCCACCTGCACAACACCCGCGGCATGGGCCTGGCCAATGCCCTGGCTGCCTGGCAGACCGGCGTGACGCGCTTCGACGCGGCCGCCGGCGGCCTGGGCGGCTGCCCGTACGCCCCCGGAGCCAGCGGCAACGTCAGCACCGAAGACCTGGTCCATATGTTCGGCTGCATGGGCGTCGAGACCGGCGTCGACCTGGGCGCGCTGCTCGACGTGGTGGCCGGCATGCCGGCGCTGGTCGGGCGCGACATCCACAGCCAGCTGCTGAGCGCCGGCCCGCGCCTGCGCACGCACCAGCCGCCGGCCTGGATGGCGGAGCATTTCGCCGGGCAGGCATAGCCGGCACCCAGACAAGAACAACACATCCAACAGATAACGGAGACCCTCATGAAGCAAGCCCTTCAACGCAAGTCCGCCATGCCCGCACGGCGCAAGGCCGTAGCCGCCACGCTGGCGGCACTCGGCGTGGCATGGTTCGCGCCCGTCGCCCTGGCGCAGGACGGTACCTATCCCACCCGGCCGGTGACGCTGGTGGTATCGGCCGCGGCCGGTGGCACCACCGACATCGCGGCGCGCATGATTGCGGAACCGCTGTCCAAGGCGCTGGGCCAGCCGGTGGTGGTGGACAACCGTCCCGGCGGCAACGGCAGCATCGCCGCGCAGCTGGTGGCGCGGGCCAAGCCGGACGGCTACACGCTGATGCTGCAGTACTCGGGCTTCCACGTGATCACGCCGCTGCTGGTCAAGAACCTGTCGTGGGACCCCGTCAAGGACTTTGCGCCGGTGGCCAACATCCTGTCGGCGCCGCAGGTGCTGGTGGTGCGCCCGAGCCTGCCGGTCAAGTCGCTGAAGGAACTGGTGGCCTACGCCAAGGCCAACCCGGACAAGCTCAACTACGCCTCGTCGGGCAACGGCTCGCTGCAGCACGTGTCCACCGAGCTGCTGAACCAGATGGCCGGCACCCATATCACCCACGTGCCCTACAAGGGCACCGGCCCGGCCATGACCGACCTGCTGGGCGGCTCGGTGGACCTGACCATCACCACGCCGCCGCCGCTGATGGCCCATATCGCCGCCGGCAAGCTGCGTCCGCTGGTGGTGACCAGCAAGACCCGCCTGCCCAGCCTGAAGGACGTGCCGTCGGCGCCTGAGGCCGGCTACCCCGATCTGGACGTGTCGTCATGGTTTGCGATGTACGCACCGGCCGGCACGCCCAAGCCGGTGATCGACAAGCTGACAGGCGAGATCGACAAGATCATGCGCACCGAAGCCTTCCGCAAGAAGGCCGAGGACCTGGGCGCCGAGGCCAAGTACATGAACCCGCAGCAACTGGGGCAGTACCAGAAGGCGGAACTGGCGCGCTGGGCCAAGGTGATCAAGTCCGCCGACATCCACGCGGAATGATGGCGCGGGCTGCGGCAAGGTGATCGAAAGATAAGGGCGTTATGCTGGCGGGTTTGCTAGGTGTTGATACCGATGCGGTGCATCGCACCGTCCGGTAGCATCGCAATTTGCCGCACCGCGGCGCGCCCCCTTCGAGCGCATGTCGCCGTAGCGCCAGTCCACACGGGTAGGAGATCTCGCATGTATAACAAGAAATTCTGGAAGCAATTCCTGATCGCGCTGGCGCTGTTCCTGGCCGGCTGGTTCACCTTCGGCCAGGCGCAGGCGCAGGGCAAGCCCGAGAAGACCAAGGTCACCATCGCGGTGGGCGGCAAGAACCTGTTCTATTACCTGCCGCTGACCATTGCCGAGCGCCTCGGCTACTTCAAGGAAGAAGGGCTGGACGTAGAGATCGTCGACTTCGCCGGCGGCGCCAAGGCGCTGCAGGCCGTGGTGGGCGGCAGCGCCGACGTGGTCTCGGGCGCCTACGAGCACACCATCAACCTGCAGGCCAAGGGCCAGCGCTACCAGGAATTCGTTTTGCAGGGCCGCGCCCCGCAGATCGTGCTGGTGGTGTCGAACAAGACCATGCCCAACTTCAAGTCGATCGCCGACCTGAAGGGCAAGAAGATCGGCGTGACCGCGCCGGGCTCGTCGACCAACATGATGGCCAACTTCGTGCTGGCCAAGGCCGGCCTGAAGCCGTCGGACGTGTCGTTCATCGGCGTGGGCGCCAGCGCCGGTGCGGTGGCGGCGATGCGTTCAGGCCAGATCGACGCGATGGCCAACCTGGACCCGGTGGTGTCGATGCTGACGCAGAAGAACGAAGTGCGCATCGCCTCGGACACCCGCACGCTCAAGGACACCCAGGCCGTGTTCGGCGGCAACATGCCGTCGGGCTGCCTGTATGCGTCGCAGGCGTTTATCCAGCAGAACCCCAACACCACGCAGGCGCTGACCAATGCCATGGTGCGCGCGCTCAAGTGGCTGCAGAAGGCGGGCCCGTCGGACATCGTCAAGACCGTGCCGGAAAGCTACCTGCTGGGTGACCGCGCGCTGTACCTGGCCGCGTGGGAAAAGGTCAAGGAAGCGATCTCGCCGGACGGCACCATGCCGGCCGACGGCCCGCGCACCGCGTTCAACGCGCTGAGCCAGTTCGACGCCGAGCTCAAGGGCAAGCCGGTCAAGCTGGAAGAGACCTACACCAACGCCTTCGTGCAGAAGGCCAACGCCAAGTACAAATAAGACCCTCGCCGTCGATGCCATCGGCCCGCTGTCCGCAGCGGGCCTTTGCTTTGAAACCTTGACGGCCAATCCATCATCACCCGCCCGCGCCGCGCCCCCCGGCGCCGCCACGGCGGGACCGAGACGGTTCACCATGAGCACTCCCGCACTTTCCCTCGACAAGGTCACCTGCACCTTTGTCTCGCGCGATGACCGCAGCCAGCGCTATACCGCGGTCCAGGACGTCACGCTGTCGATCCAGCCCGGCGAATTTGTTTCCGTGGTCGGTCCGACCGGCTGCGGCAAATCCACGCTGCTGAACGTTGGCGCCGGCCTGCTGGAGCCTTCCAGCGGCGAGATTCGCGTGTTCGGCGAGGCGCTGCGCGGTATCAACCGGCGCGCCGGCTATATGTTCCAGACCGAGGCGCTGATGCCGTGGCGCAGCGCGCTCGACAACGTCGTCGCCGGCCTGGAGTTCCGCGGCGTGGCGCGCGCCGAGGCCGTGCAGCAGGGCGAGGAATGGCTGCGCCGCGTGGGCCTGGGCGGCTTTGGCGACCGCTACCCGCACCAGCTCTCGGGCGGCATGCGCAAGCGTGTCGCGCTGGCGCAGACGCTGGTGCTGGACCCGGACATCATCCTGATGGACGAACCGTTCTCGGCACTGGATATCCAGACCCGCCAGCTGATGGAGAACGAGGTGCTGGAGCTGTGGGCCGCAAAGCGCAAGGCCGTGCTCTTCATCACCCACGACCTGGACGAGGCCATTGCCATGAGCGACCGCGTGGTGGTGCTCTCGGCCGGCCCCGGCACGCACCCGATCGGCGAGTTCGAGATCGACCTGCCGCGCCCGCGCGACGTGGCCGAGATCCGCAACCATCCGCGTTTTGTCGAACTGCACGCCGCGATCTGGGACGTGCTGCGCGAGGAAGTGCTCAAGGGCTATGCCCAGCAGCGCAAGGTGGCCTGAGCCCTCCAACCTAACAAGACCTGAATCCCGATGGCATTCCGTACTGATTCCAATGGCATGCTGCGCGTCTGGCAGCTGCTCGTCCTGGTGGTGATCCTCGGCGTGTGGCATATGGCCACGCGCTCGCAGCAGGTTGCCTTTTTCTTTGGTGAGCCGCTGATGGTGGCGCAGCGCATCTGGAGCTGGTTTATCGTCGAGCGCGATATCTACCTGCACCTGGGCGTGACGCTGATTGAAACCGTGCTGGCCTTCGGCATCGGCACGGTGGCGGGGCTTGGCGTGGGCCTGTGGCTGGCGCTGAGCCCGCTGACCTCAGCCATCCTTGACCCCTACGTCAAGGCCATGAACTCGATGCCGCGCGTGATCCTGGCACCGATCTTCGCGGTCTGGTTCGGCCTGGGCATCTGGTCGAAGGTGGCGCTGGCGGTGACGCTGGTGTTCTTCATCGTCTTCTTCAACGTCTACCAGGGCGTCAAGGAAGTGAGCCCGGTGGTGCTGGCCAACGCGCGCATGCTGGGCGCAAACCAGAAGCAGCTGCTGCGTCATGTCTACCTGCCCAGCGCCACCAGCTGGGTGTTCTCGTCGCTGCATACCTCGGTGGGCCTGGCCTTCGTGGGCGCCGTGGTGGGCGAGTACCTGGGCTCGGCGCGCGGCGTGGGCTACCTGATCCTGCAGGCCGAAGGCACCTTCGATATCAACACCGTGTTTGCCGGCATCGTGGTGCTGACGGCGTTTGCGCTGGTGCTGGACTGGATGGTCGGCATGGGTGAGAAGCGGCTGATGAAGTGGCAGCCGCAGAGCGGGGAGACGGAGAAGCTTTGAACTGAAGCGCCGAAGCGAAGGGAAGGGCGGCTGCGGCCGCCCTTTTGCTTTGCCGGCAGCGCTCAGTCTGCGGCGCCTGCCTCAGGCGTATCAAAGCAGACCGATGCGGTCAGCCCGCCTCCCGGCGTATCCCCCAGCACCACCGCTGCACCATGCAGCCGCGCGATCTCGCGCACGATCGACAGCCCCAGCCCGGTGCCTTCCACGGCCCGCCCGCTCTCGCCGCGATAGAAGCGCCGGAACACGGCATCGCGCTCTGCCGGCGCAATGCCGGCGCCGTTATCGATCACCTGCAGTCGCGGTACGCCGCCGTCCAGCGCCACGCGCACCGTGACCACGGCGCCATGTCCTGCAAAGCGGATCGCATTGTCGATCAGGTTGCCCGTCAATTCCTGCAGCAGCTCGGCCTGCCCGGCAACCTCCACTGGCCCTTCCTGCTCGAAGCCCAGGTCGACCTCGCTGCCGCGCGCCACCGGCGCCCAGTCCAGTGCCACGCCTTGCGCCAGCGCATCGAGCCGCAGCGGCCTGAGCGTGGGCATATAGCCGGCATCAGGCTCCAGCCGCGACAGCGACAGCAGCTGCTGCACGCCCTTGGAGGCATGGCGCACGGTGCCGTGCAGCAGTCGCATATGCTCGCGCACGCGTTCGCCGTCGCGCTCGCGCAGCGCCAGCTCGGACTGCGCCTGGATGATCGCCAGCGGCGTCTTGAGCTGGTGCGCGGCATCGGCGAAGAAGCGCTTGCGCGCCTGCACCATGCCGTGGAGCCGGTCCATGTACTGGTTCAGCGCCTGCACCAGCGGCTTCATCTCGGCGGGCAGGTCCTTCTGCTCGATCGGGTCAAGCTGCGTGCCGCGTCGCGCTACCGTGTCGGAGAGCCGGTTCAGCGGCCGCAGCCCGCGCCGCACGCCGAGCCAGACGATGCCCAGCGCCAGCGTCACCAGCATCAGTTCCTGCAGCAGCGAGCCGATCAGGATGTCGCGTGCCAGCAGCTGGCGCGGCTCGATGGTCTCGCCCACCAGCACCCACACCAGCCGCGTGCGCGCCGAGCCCACGTCGTGCACCGGCAGCGCCTGGGCCGCCATGCGCAGCGGGTGCTCGCGGAAGACGGTGTCGTAGAACTCGGTGCGGTACAGCCGCAGCGGCACCTCGGCCGGCATCGGCAGGTCGTCGTAGCCGGTCACGGTGGCGCCGTCCTCGTCGCGGATGCGGTAGAAGACGCGCGGGCCGGCCTGGTCGTCGAAGAGTTCCAGCGCCAGGTTGGGCACGTCGACCTGGAGCCGCCCCTCGCGCAGGCGGATGCCTTCGCGCATCGCGCGCAGCGACGCCTCCAGCGTGCGGTCGAAGGCGATATGCGCGGCCGACATGGCGCGCTCATAGGTCAGCCACGCATCGAAGGCGAGCAGGCCCATCAGCGGCAGCAGCAGCCACAGCGACAGCTGCAGGCGCAGGCTGGGCGCCTGTCGTCGGAGCTTCATGCCACCGGCCGCGCTTCGAGCAGGTAGCCCAGCCCGCGCAGCGTGACGATGGCCACGCCGCTGCCGTCGAGCTTCTTGCGCAGCCGGTGCACGTAGATCTCGATCGCATCCGGGTTGACCGATTCGTCGATGCCGAAGATCTTCTCCGACAGCGCTGCCTTGTTCACCGCGCGGCCATCGCGCAGCAGCAGCACCTCCAGCACGGCGCGTTCGCGCCCGGTCAGCGGCAGCAGCTCGCCGTGCAGCAGGACGGCACGGCTGACGCTGTCGTAGTGCAGCGCGCCGCAGGCGATCTGCGTGCTCTCATGCCCGTGGGCACGGCGGATCAGCGCGCGGGCGCGCGCTTCCAGTTCGGACAGGTCGAAGGGCTTGGCCAGGTAGTCGTCGGCGCCCAGGTCCAGGCCGCGCACGCGGTCTTCGACCGAGCCGTGCGCGGTCAGGATCAGCACCGGCAGCGGATTGCGGCGCTGGCGCAGGCGGCGCAGCACTTCCAGACCGTCCAGTCCGGGCAGGCCCAGGTCCAGGATCAGCAGCGCGTAGTCCTGCGTGCTGAGCAGGTTGTCGGCGCTGCGGCCGTCGTGCATGCAGTCGACCGTGAAGCCGGCCTGGCCCAGGGCCTGGCTCAGGGAATTGGCCAGCATCACATTGTCTTCGGCAAGCAGGATACGCATGGGGCAGGGCAGTCAGGCGGCAATACAGAAAAACGGCCGGAACGGCCGAGGCCAGACAGATACAGGGAAGCGCGCCCGCTTTGAAGCTAGGGAAACCACCAACCCCGCAGCGGCGCCGTGCCCGCGAAAAGCCTGCATTCCGAAAGCGAACTGAAAGTGCGCGTCCCCTACCATCCGGCCGGCTAACGATTCACACAACAAGCACAAGCAAGGAGATAGCATGAAGCGTACGGCAATGGCATTTGCAGCGATGGGTCTGGCTGCAGCCGGGTCGGCATCCGCCCAATCGAGCGTGACCATGTATGGCCTGGTGGACGCCGGCATCGAATATGTCAGCCACGCGGGCCCGGACGGCTCGGCGGTCAAGCTGACCTCGGGCGGCAAGAACACCTCGCGCTGGGGCATCCGCGGCAGCGAAGACCTGGGCGGCGGCCTGAAGGCGATCTTCGCCCTGGAAAGCGGCATCGCCATCGACACCGGCAGGCTGGACACCGACAACACGCTGTTCGACCGCCGTGCCACGGTGGGCCTGGCAAGCCGCTACGGCCAGGTGGTGCTGGGCCGCACCTTCACCACGACCTACGACTTCATGCTGCCGTTCGACCCGATGGGCTACGCGCCGGCCTATTCGTGGGCCACCTCGTCGACCGCGACCGGCGGCCGCAAGGACGGCCTGTTCTCGCGCGCCTCGAACGCGGTCCGCTATGACGGCAGCTTCGGCGGCCTGAAGCTGGGCGCGACCGTGGCCATGGGCGAAGTGGCGGGGGACTTCAAGAGCTCGTCCAAGTACGCGCTGGGGGTGGGCTACAGCGCCGGCAAGTTTGCCGCGGCCGCCACCTGGGACCGCCAGAACGGCGCCGGCAGCAGCACCACGCCGGCCGACAGCACCGACTACATCCAGGGCATCCATGCCGGCGCCAGCTATGATTTCGGCGACCTGAAGCTGTTTGCCGGCTACCGCAACTACAAGCGCACCTTCACCACCGGCGCGGCAACGGACCGCAGCGACATGTACTGGGGCGGCGCCAGCTATGACTTCACGCCGGCCTTCACGCTGTACGGCGCGGTCTATAAGCAGAACATCAAGGGCGGCAACAATGCCGACCCGATCCTGTTCTCGCTGCGCGGCCAGTACGCGCTGTCCAAGCGCACGGCGGCCTACCTGTCGGTGGGCTATGCCGATGCGCGCAACGGGCAGAACGTCAGCGTCTCGCGCGACCTGGTCGGCTTCGCCAACAACCAGACCGGCGTCATGGCCGGCCTGCAGCATCGCTTCTGAGGGTAGGGCGGCCTGAATGGCCGGAATGGCCTCATTGGCCTGTTGGGAACTGCCTGCCGCCTGGCGCATGGGTGTGCGCCATCCAGGGCGGCTGGCAGCTTGAGGCGCGTTGCCTCAGCCGGGCGCAGGGTGTAGCCGCACGCCTTGCGCCCTTCTTTTACCGGCGTGCGTGCCGCTCAGGGCACGATCACGATCTTGCCGGTGACCTTGCGCGCTTCCATGTCCTTGAGCGCCTGCGGGGCCTGCTCCAGCGGATAGCGCGCCGAGATATGCGGGCGGATCTTGCCTTCCTTCATCCAGCCCAGCATCTGCGCCATATTGGCCTGGTTGGCCTTGGGCTCGCGCCGCACGAAGTCGCCCCAGAACACGCCCACCAGCGAGGCGCCCTTGAGCAGCGCCAGGTTCAGCGGCAGCTTGGGGATCTCGCCATTGGCAAAACCCACCACCAGGTAGCGGCCGCGCCAGCCGATCGAACGGAAGGCCGGTTCGGCATAGATGCCGCCCACCGGGTCGTAGATCACGTCCGGGCCCTTGCCGTCGGTCAGCGCCTTGATGCGCTCGCGCAGGTCTTCGGTGCTGTAGTTGATCAGCGCATCGGCGCCGTGCTCCTTGCACACCGCCAGCTTCTCGTCGGTCGAGGCCGCGGCGATCACGCGCGCGCCGATGGCCTTGCCGATCTCGATCGCCGCCAGGCCCACGCCGCCGGCCGCGCCCAGCACCAGCATGGTCTGGCCGGCCTTCAGTTCGCCCCGGTCGATGACCGCGTGGTGCGAGGTGCCGTAGGTCAGCGTGAAGGCCGCCGCGGTCTCGAAGTCGATGCCGGGCGGCATCGGCACCACCGACGCCGCCGGCGCCTTGGCCTGGCTGGCGAACGCGCCATTGCCCAGGTAGGCGATCACCTTGTCGCCGGGCTTGACGTGGGTGACGCCTTCGCCCACCGCATTGACCACGCCGGCCAGCTCCGAGCCCGGGCTGAACGGCAGGGCAGGCTTGGCCTGGTATTTGTTCTGGATGATGAGCACATCCGGGAAGTTGACGGCGGCCGCCTTGACGTCGATGACCACTTCGCCCCTGGCCGGTACCAGGTCGGGCAGGGTTTCGATGGTCAGCGAATCGGGCGGGCCCCAGGCTTTGCACAGTACGGCTTTCATCTTGTCTCCGGTGATGTTGGTGGCATTTCACGCCAGTCAAGCTTATGCGGGCGGGCAGGGCAAGTGTAGCGTAGAAATAGCACGGTCGTTCTGTTCAATGTCCAAGCTATGGAGGTGGTTATTTGCGGCCTGCATACAGCGCCAGAAACGTGCTTTCAGGGCGGCGCACGGGCCGCTTGCGCGCGCGCGCTCAGGTACAATCGCGCCATGCATATCCTTCTCGCCAACGACGACGGTTATCTCGCGCCGGGACTGGCCGTTTTGCATGCCGCGCTCGCGCCGCTGGGCCGGATCACGGTCATTGCGCCGGAGCAGAACCATAGCGGTGCCTCCAACTCCCTGACCCTGCAGCGGCCGCTGTCGATCTACGAAGCGCGCGAAGGCGTGCAAAAAGGTTTTCGCTTCGTCAACGGAACGCCGACCGACTGCGTGCATATCGCGCTGACGGGCCTGCTGGAAGAAAAACCCGACCTGGTGGTGTCCGGCATCAACCAAGGACAGAACATGGGCGAAGACGTGCTGTATTCCGGCACCGTCGCCGCCGCCATCGAGGGCTACCTGCTGGGCATTCCGTCGGTCGCCTTCTCTCAGGTGGACAAGGGCTGGGAGCACCTGGACGCCGCGGCACGCGTGGCGCGCACCGTGGTGGAGCGCATCATCGGCACGCCGCCGGCCGAGCCGTTCCTGCTCAACGTCAATATCCCGAACCTGCCGTTCGAACATATCAAGGGCTACCGCGCCACGCGCCTGGGCAAGCGCCATCCGTCGCAGCCGGTGATCACGCAGGTCAATCCGCGCGGCGACACCAACTACTGGATCGGCCCGGCGGGCGATGCGCGCGATGCCAGCGAGGGTACCGATTTCCATGCAACCGCGGCGGGCTATGTCTCGCTCACGCCGTTGCAGCTCGACCTGACGCACCGCGGGCAGCTCGACGCGCTCGACCAGTGGTTGAAGTAGGCCACCGATCCGCAGTGTCGCGCCCCCGATGAGCTCCACGCCCCCTCGCAACAAGTTTCCGCTGCCGCTCGATGCGGTAGTCGAGCGCAAGCCCGCACCGGCCCGCACCGCCGGCATGCCTGCCGTGGGCACGC
>NZ_JFJW01000165.1:0-15536 GCF_000611125.1 Cupriavidus sp. SK-4 | reverse complement strand
TCGGGCACCCGCGTCCCGATCAGCCAGGTGACGGTGCCTCCCAGTGCCACCAGTGCCAGCGCCAGGGCAATCCAGAGGACGGCTTCCATGTTCCCGCTCCATCGAATAGGTATCTGTGCTTCCAGTATTGTGCAAAGCGTTCCGGCAGGTAAATGAAAGTTATTTCCGCTTCATATCAATAAATTTGCATTCAAGCCGGCTTCTCTTTCAAAGCTGCCCGTTCGGCTGGGGTAGGAAAAATCATCCTTTCCGACGAATCTCATAGACGCTGCACGGCAGACACTCAGCCTCTATCTCAAAAACACCAGGAGACCCCGCCATGCAACGCCTGATCTTCGATGCCGAACACGACGCCTTCCGCGAATCCGCCAGCCGCTTCTACCAGCGCGAGGTGGGGCCGCACGGCGAGCGCTGGCGCGAACAGGGCTGCGTGGACCGCGAGGTGTTCCGCAAGGCCGGCGAGCAGGGCTACCTGCTGATGTGGGCCGATGAGAAATACGGCGGCGCCGGCGTGGAGGACTTCCGCTATGAGCAGATCCTGATCGAGGAAAACGCGCGCCACGGTGACTCGGGTTTTTTCGGCACGCTGCACTCGCGGCTGGTGGCGCCGTATATCGGGCGCATCGGCAATGAGGAACAACGCCAGCGCCTGCTGCCGGCGGCCGTGCGCGGCGAGTCGATCTTTGCCATTGCCATGACCGAGCCGCAGGCGGGCTCCGACCTGGCCGGCATGCGCACGCGTGCCGAGGACCACGGCGACCACTGGGTGCTGAACGGCGCCAAGACCTATATCTCGAACGGCCAGCTGGCCGACTACGTGGTGGTGGTCGCGCGCACCGATCCGGAGCGCAGCCACGGCCTTGGCCTTTTTATCGTGGAGCGCGGCATGCCCGGCTTCGAGCGCGGGCGTAAGCTGCGCAAGATGGGCCTGCACTCGCAGGACACCTCGGAGCTGTTCTTCGACAACGTCAAGGTGCCCAAGGCCAACGTGCTGGGCGAGCCCGGCCAGGGCTTCCGCTACCTGACGCGCCACCTGGCCGAAGAGCGGCTGATTGGCGCCTGCGGCTACATGGCGTCGGCGCAGGTGGCGTTCGACCTCACGCTGGACTACGTCAAGGAGCGCAAGGCCTTCGGCCGGGCCATCGGCACGTTCCAGAACTCGCGCTTCAAGCTGGCCGAGCTGCGGGCGCAGCTGGATGCGCTGCAGACCTTCGTCGACCAGTGCGTGCTGCAGCACAACGCCGGCACGCTGACCGTGGAGACGGCGGCGTCGGCCAAGCTGCTCACGTCGGAACTGCAGGGGCGCATGGTCGACGAGGGCGTGCAGCTGCACGGCGGCGCCGGCTATATGGAGGAGTACCGCATCTGCCGCATGTACACCGACGCGCGCATCTCGCGCATCTACGCCGGCAGCAGCGAGATCATGAAGGAGATCATCGGCCGCAGCCTGGGGCTGGATGACCGGATGAAGGGATAAGCCGCTTCGCAGTGGCCGCGGCACGGCTGGCAACGGCCGTGCCGTTTTTTCGTGGTTTTCCGATTAACTAGGGTTTTCGCGCAGTTAAAGGCTTTTGTCAGCTTTATGAAAGCCGTTTGTAATGCGATTCGGTTTGAATGCGTGCGGGAGATCGTGTCCGGGTGGCGTCTGATGCATCAGGACAGCGGGCGAGGGCGCACCAAGACCCCCACGCTTCGCGGCTGCACTGGCGGGATCGGGGTCGGATGAATATTTGCCGCCCCGGTGCACCGTTCGGCGAGCACGGTCGTTTACCGCAGACCGTTGTCGAACCGAGCCTGACTGACCGTGCCTTTTGTCTTTTCCCGTATTGCCGTAGGTGCCCTGCTGGTACTGGGGGTTCTGGCCCGGCCCGCGGCAGTCCTTGCCGCCGAAGGCCCCGCCGATCCGCTTCCTTCCGCTGATTCCGCAGATGATGCCGGTCCTTGCGTGCCGCCGCCGGCGGGCGCGACGCTGACCCTGGCGCAGGTGCGCCTGGACGCACTGCGCTGCAACCGCGACATCATTGCCGCCCGCCGCGGCGTCGAGGCCAGCCAGGCGGACATACAGATCGCTTCGCAGCGGCCCAACCCGGTGCTGAGCCTGGGCGTGGCCAACATCAACCCGCATGCCGGCATCGGCTCGGGCAACCTGCGCAGCAAGACCGTGGACTCCACCCTGCGCGTGGACCAGCTGATCGAGACCGCCAACAAGGGCGGCCTGCGCGTGGACGCCGCGCGCAAGGCCAGCGCGGCCGCCGGCGAAGTGGTGCAGGCGGTGGCGGTGCAGCAGACCGCCGGGGCGGAGCAGGCCTTCTATGAGGCGGTGATCAGCCAGGAGCGCGTGGGCGTGCTCAGGGAGATGCTGGGCCTGTACGACCGCACGCGCCAGGCCAGCGAGACCCGCCTGAAGGCCGGCGACGTCTCGCGCGCCGACGTGACCAAGCTGCAGCTCGACGCTCTGCGCGCGCAGAGCGACATGCGCCAGGCCATGACCGACCATGCCCGCGACAAGGCCCAGCTGGCACAGGCCATGGGCGTGCCCGGCACGCTTGCCGGCAACCGGCTGGTGCCGGACTGGCCGCCGCTGGATACCCCCGTGCCGCAGGTCGACCCCGACACGCTGCAGCGCCGCCCCGACGTGACCGCTGCCGAGGCACGCCTGGCCGCGGCCGCCGCCGCGCGCGACCTGGCGCGCGCCGGCCGCGTGCCCGACGTGACCGTCGGCGCGCAGGCTGAGCACTATCCGGTCTCCGCCACCAATACCAATGGCAGCGGCAACAGCTACGGCGTGTTCCTGACGATCCCGCTGTACGTGCGCCACCGCAACGGCGGCGAGGCCCGCCGCGCAGAGGTGGACTACTACGCCGCGCTGGACGACCGCAACCGCGTGCTGCTTGAAGCCGGCAATGAGATGGAACGGCTGCGCAGCCAGCTCGAAGCCTCGCGCCAGTCACTACAGCAGATGCGCGACGACGTGCTGCCCGCCGCCGAAAGCGTGGCCGGCAGCGCCGAGTTTGCCTACGGCAAGGGCGCCACCGGCGTGCTCGACCTGCTCGATGCCCGCCGCGCGCTGCGCCAGACCCGGCTCGACGCCGTCAGCGCCCAGGGCGATTACGCCAAGGCCCTGTCGGCCTACCGCGCCGCGCTGCAGACCTCCACGACCGGCACTGCGACGACCACCTCGCGTCCCTGAACCGCAGTTCCAGCGAATCCAATGCACTCTCTCCTGTCACGCATGTCCCGCCGCATGTCTTCCGTCCATTTCCCCGCCGGCCTGCCCGCGCGGCTTGCTGCCCTGTCCCTGTGCGCGCTGGCGCTGGCCGCCTGCGGCAAGTCTGAAGCGCCCAAGGCCGATGACGAGCCCAAGGTCAGCGGCAATACCATCCAGTTCCCGGCCAGCGTGAAGACGCTGCCGGGCATCGCCGGCGAAGCCGCCAAGACCGGCGGCGAGCGCATTCTGAGCCTGCCCGGCCGGCTGGTGTGGAACGAGGACAAGACCGTGCGCGTGTCGACGCCGTTTGCCGGCCGCGTTACCGAGATCCTGGTGCAGCCCGGCGCCACCGTGAAAGCGGGCCAGCCGCTGGCCAGCCTGACCTCGCCCGATTTCGGCGTGGCCCAGGCCGATGCGCGCAAGGCTGCCGCCGACAGCGCGGTCGCGGCCAAGGCGCTGGCACGGCAGCGCGAGCTGTACGGCGCCGGCATCATCGCGCAAAAGGAGCTGGAACAGGCGCAGGCCGACGCCGCGCGCGCCGCGGCGGACCTGCAGCGCACCCAGGCGGCGCTGGGCCAGTACGGCGCGGCCGCAGGCGGCGCGGGCGCCTCAGGCATCGTTAACCAGCGCTTTGCGCTGCGCAGCCCGATCGACGGCCTGGTGGTCGAGCGCAACATCAACCTCGGCATGGAGCTGCGCCCCGACCAGCCGCCCGCCGCGCCGCTGTTCCTGGTGACCGATCCGACCACGCTGTGGGCACAGGTCGATGCGGGCGAGGCCGACCTGAGCCTGTTCAAGCCGGGCGTGGACGTGCAGCTGACCACCGCTGCCTGGCCCGGCGAGACCTTCTCCGGCACCGTGGTCAAGATCGCCGACTATGTCGATCCCACCGCGCGCAGCATCAAGGTGCGGCTGAACGTGCCCAACCCGGAGCGCCGCCTGAAGGCGGAGATGTTCGTCACCGCGAAGCTGCCGGCGGCATCGTTCAAGGGCATCGCCGTGCCGTCCAAGGCCGTGTTCCTGGCCGACAACCGCAACTATGTGTTCGTGCGCACCGCCGCCAATACCTTTGAGCGCCGCCTGGTGCGCGTGGGCGTGACGCTGCCCGGCACCACCGAGCTGCTTGAAGGCGTGAAGGACGGCGAGACCGTGATCACCGACGGCAACCTCTACTTGCAGGACATCCTGCGCGATGCCACGGCCGTGAACGCGGCGCGTGCGTCCGAGAAGAAGTGAGGACGGCCGCCACATGATTTCGCGCATCGTCAGCTTTGCCCTGCACCAGAAGCTCTTTGTCTGGCTGGGCCTGCTTATCTTCGTCGGGGGCGGCCTGGCCGCATTCAAGACCCTGCCGATCGAAGCCTTCCCGGATGTCTCCGACATCCAGGTCAACGTCATCACGCTGTACCCGGGCCGCGCCGCCGAAGAGGTGGAGCGCCAGGTCACCATCCCGATCGAAACCGCGCTGGCCGGAACGCCCAACGCGGTGCGGGTGTTCTCGCACACCCAGTTCGGCCTGTCGTTCATGATGGTGACCTTCAACGACAAGGCTACCGACGTGACCGCGCGCCAGCAGATCCTGGAGCGCCTGCGCAGCGTGGACCTGCCCGACGGCGTGCATCCGGACCTGGCGCCGTTGTCCACCGCGATCGGCGAGATCTACCGCTTCCGCCTGACCGGCAAGGGCTATACCGCGCAAGAGCTGCGCACGCTGCAGGACTGGGTGGTGGAGAAAAACCTGCGCCAGGTGCCGGGCGTGGCCGACCTGGTCACCATCGGCGGCACCATCAAGCAGTACGAGGTCAATCCCAACCTGGCGCGCATGCGCGATGCCAGGATCTCGCTGTCGCAGCTGTTCACCGCGCTGCAGCGCGCCAACGCCAACGCCGGCGGTGGTGCGGTGGCGCACGGACGGCAGCAGTTCCTGCTGCGCTCGCTGGGCAGTTTCCGCACCTCGGCCGATATCGCCAACGTGGTGGTGGCCGAGAACCAGGGCACCCCCATCCTGGTCAAGGACATCGCCGACGTGAGGGTCGGCAGCGCGCCGCCGCAAGGCCTGATGGGCCAGGACGAAGAGGACGACATCGTCTCGGGCATCGTGGTGATGCGCAAGGGCGAGAACCCGTCGCTGGTGCTGGAGGCGCTGAAGAAGAGGATCGACCTGCTGGACGACCAGATCCTGCCCAAGGGCGTGAAGATCGTGCCGTACTACGACCGCTCCACGCTGATCGACAAGACCCTGCACACGGTGTTCGGCAACCTGGTGGAAGGCGCGCTGCTGGTGATGGCGGTGCTTTACCTGTTCCTGGCCAACGTGCGCGCCGCGGCAATCGTGGCGCTGATCATCCCGCTGGCGTTGCTGTCGACCTTCATCGGGCTGACCTGGGTGGGCATTCCGGCCAACCTGCTGTCTCTTGGCGCGATGGACTTCGGTATCATCGTCGACGGCGCGGTGATCGTGGTCGAGAATATCTTCAAGCGGTTGGGTGAGCTCAAGGCGCAGCAGATCAAGGACAGCAAGGCGCGCCTGCACGCGATCCTGCAGGCCACCACGGAAGTGGGCCGTCCGACCGTGTTCTCGATGGTCATCATCATTGCGGCGCACATCCCGATCTTCACGCTGCAGCGGCACGAGGGCAAGATCTTCGCGCCGATGGCCTATACGGTGACGGGCGCGCTGATCGGCTCCCTGATCCTCTCGCTGACGCTGGTGCCGCTGCTGTGCCACCTGCTGCTCACCAAGAACATCGCGCACGACGACAACTTCATCGTGCGCCACTGCAAGCGGCTCTATGAGCCGATGCTGGCCTGGGCGCTGGACCACAAGAAGCTGGTGGTGGGCTCGGCCCTGGGCCTGCTGGTGGTGACCGTGGGCGTGGGCAAGTTCCTCGGCAGCGAGTTCCTGCCCGAACTGGACGAAGGCTCGATGTGGGTCAGTTTCGACCTGCCGGCGTCGGTCTCGATCGATGAAGCGCGCGACCAGGCGCGGCTGCTGCGCAGCGTGATCCGCAAGACCCCGGAGGTCAACACCACCATCTCCAAGGTGGGGCGCCCCGACGACGGCACCGATCCCAAGCTGATCAACACCGTCGAGATCCTGGTCGACCTGAAGCCCGAGAAGCAGTGGCGCGACGGCTTCAACAAGCGCGGCATCATCGGCGAGATCGACAAGAACCTGCGCCAGCTTCCCGGCATCGAGCCCAATTTCTCGCAGCCGGTGCGCGACAACATCCTGGAGAGCATCTCGCAGATCAAGGGCCAGATCGTGATCAAGGTGCAAAGCGACAGCCTGGAGCAGAACAAGAAGGTGGCCGACCAGATCCTGGCCAACGTGCAGACGGTCAAGGGCGTGATGCGCGCCTTTATCGACCGCGACGGCGAGCTGCCGCAGTATGTGCTGGAGTTCGACCGGGCCCAGGCCGCGCGCTACGGCATCAACGTCGCCGACGTGCAGGACCTGATGGAAACCGCGCTGGCCGGCAAGGCCGCGACCGAGCTGTGGGAGGGCGAGAAGCACTTCAGCGTGGCCGTGCGCCTGAAGCCGTCGGAGCGCGCGCTGCCGAACCTGCCCAATATCTTCATGCAGACCGCCGATGGCGCGCAGGTGCCGCTGTCGCAACTGGTGACCTTCCGCGCGGCATCCGGCGCGATGAACATCAGCCGCGAGAACGGCCAGCGCACCACCTCGATCGGCATCTTTATCCGCGACCGCGACATGGGCAGCGTGGTCAAGGACATGCAAAAGCTGGTGGCCAGGAACGTCAAGGCCGACGACGTCAAGATCAGCTGGTCGGGCGAGTTCGAGAACCAGGAGCGCGCCATGGCGCGGCTCTCGATCGTGGTGCCGCTGTCGGTGCTGGTGATCTTCCTGCTGCTGTTCAATGCGTTCAAGTCGTTCAAGAGCGCCACGCTGATCATCTCGAACATTCCGTTCGCGCTGATCGGCGGCGTGTTCGCGCTGTTCCTGACCGGCATCCCGCTGTCGGTGTCGGCGGCGATCGGCTTTATCGCGCTGTTCGGCCAGGCGGTGCTCAATGGCGTGGTGATGGTGACCTACTTCAGCCAGTTGCGCGATGAAGGCATGCCGGTGCGCCAGGCGGTGCTGACCGGCTCGATGGACCGGCTGCGCACGGTGCTGATGACCGCGCTGCTGGCCATGCTGGGTTTGTTCCCGATGGCGATCTCGCGCGCCATCGGCTCGGAGACGCAGCGCCCGTTGGCCATCGTCATCATTGGCGGGCTGATCACCGCCACCATGCTGACGCTGATCGTGCTGCCCACCTTGTATGAATGGATGGTGGGGCGCAACTGGCCGGATGAAGAGGGCGACAAGCCCGACGAGAGCCGGTTGACGCCGTCGATTGCGGGGTGATGACAGGGCCGCGGGGGCATGTCCCGCGCGGCCTGTGTGGCATTGCAGACTGGCCCCAGGCATGACGCCGCCCCCACACCGGGCGGCGTTTTTCCTCTTGAGGCGCATTCCACAAGTCCCTCCGCAACCCGGTGCATGCCCCGCCGCGTGCTTCGCCCGAATCGCAATGTCGGAATAGTCTGACGCGCCTTTCGGAGCCGGACGCCTGCTTCCCATAATCCTCCGAGCCTACTCTGTACTTACGGTATGGCCAGCAGCATAGCCGCCGGCCTCTCATGCGTACCCTGACGCATCCACCCGGAAAGGAGATCGACATGTTGAAGAAATGGCTGACCGCAGCAGTGTGTTCGATGATGATTGCAGCCCCGGCAGGTTTTGCCCTGGCACAGACGACGGCTGCTGGATCCAAAGCAGACTATGACGCCGCGGTGAAGCAGGCTGATGCGGACTACAAGGCTGCCTCCGCCAAGTGCGATGGCATGAAGGCCAACGCCAAGGACGTTTGCAAGGCCGAGGCCAAGCGCGACCGCGATGTGGCCAAGGCCCAGGCCGAAGCCCGCCGCGACGGCACGCAGAAGTCGATGGCCAAGGCCGAGAAGGTCAAGGCCGACCGCGACTATGACGTCGCCAAGGAAATGTGCGACGACAAGAAGGGCAACGACAAGGACGTTTGCAAGAAGGACGCCAAGGCCGCCCATGAAAAGGCACTGATGGCTGCCAAGGTCGACAAGGCCGCGGCCACCGGTTCGCGTGCCGACGTAGCGGAAGCCCGCGCCGACGCGAAGAAGGACGCCACCGACGCCGCCTACAAGGCCGACAAGGAACGCTGCGACGCAATGTCGGGCGAGGCCAAGGACAAGTGCCAGGCCGATGTGAAGGCCAAGTACAGCAAGTAAGCCGCCGCACCGCACCACGCGCAAGGGGACGCCTCTGACGGCGCCCCCTTGCCACCGGATGAAGGAGCACGACATGAACTGGGACCAGATCGAAGGCAAGTGGGAACAAGCGAAGGGCAAGATCAAGGAGAAGTGGGGCAAGCTGACCGACGACGACATCACGCAGATCAACGGCAAGCGTGACCAGCTTGCCGGCCGCATCCAGGAGCGCTATGGCTACACCAAGGAGCGCGCCGAAGAAGAAATGAAGGAGTGGGAACGGGACACGCGCTGGTAAGCAGTGCGTGGCAGCAAGGCAAGGCGGGACGCCAGCGGGCGTCCCGCCTTGCTTTTTGCGTGCGGCGCGTGCTCGATACCCCGGCACCCCCGGAACGAGGGGGGCGCCGGCGCGTATCGCACAGCATTAAGCGCGGATTAGCTCTGAATGCAACCGAATGATGCACGCGCCACCCGCGCAGGGCATAACATGTCGCGTCGCCGACCCTGCCATCCGCCCGGCTTGCCTTCGCGCTCCGCATGTACGCAGCCTTGCCCGCCTTCGTCTCGTCGATCTTCCTCGGTTACGGCCTCTATGTGCTGGTGACCAAGGGCGTGACGCGCGTCTCCACTTCGTTCTTTCTGCTGTGCGTGACCACCTTCGCCTGGCAGGGCACGTGGGTGTTCCTGTTCCAGGCCTCGCATCCCGATGTGTCGCTGGTGCTGGCCCGGCTCGGCTACCTCTTCATCCTGTTCCTGCCGACCACGTTCTACCACTTCATCGCCGAAGTCACCGAGTGCCGCCACGAGCGGCCGTTGCTGCTGGCCTCGTACGGACTGAGCCTGGTTCTGGCGGTGCTGCTGCTGACCACCGACCAGGTGGTCTCCGGCTACTACAGCTATTTCTTCGGCGACTATCCCAGGGCCGGACCGCTGCATCCGCTGCACCTGGTGCAGACGGTGCTGGTGGCCCTGCGCAGCGCCTGGCTGCTGGTGGAGGCGCGGCACAATGCAACGGCCGAACGCCGCAAGCGCTACAAGCTGTGCCTGGTGGCGGTGGCGCTCTATTCGCTGGCGGCGGTGGACTACGCCGTCAACTACGGCGCGGCCTTCTATCCGCCGGGCGTGGTGTTCGTGGCGGCAAGCCTGGGCATTCTGGCAGTCAGCGTGGTGCGCTACGACCTGATGCATCCGTATTCGCTGGCCGCCACCGTGGCGCACGAGGTGCGCACGCCGCTGGCGACCATCCGCATGCAGGCGCAGGAGCTGGCGCGCACCTGGCCGCAGGTGCTGCACGGCTACCGGCTGGCGGTCCAGCAGGGGCTGTGCGAGGATCGCATGCGGCCCGGCCAGCTTGAGCGCGTGTCGAGCCTGGTCGGCGCCATCACGCGGGAAGTCGATGGCACCAGCACCGTGATCGACATGGCGCTGGCCTCGGTCACGTTGGAGCGGCTGGACCGCAGCAGCTTTGCCCCACACGGCATTGCCGACTGCGTGCATGCGGCGCTGGAGCGCTACCCGTTCCAGGGCGAGGAGCGCGGCTGCGTGCAGGTGCGCGGCATCGACCAGGGCTGGCGCTTTGTCGGCTCCGACACGCTGCTGGTCTACGTGCTGTTCAACCTGCTGAAGAACGCGCTGCATGCGATCCGCGCGGCCGGCGGCGGCCACATCGACATCACCGGCGCGACCGAGGGCCAGTACCACGTGATCCGCTTTCGCGACACCGGCCCGGGCATTGCGGCCGACGTCATGCCGCGCATCTTCGATCCGTTCTTCTCCACCAAGGCGCATGGCACCGGTGCCGGCCTCGGGCTGGCCTTCTGCCGGCGCGTGATCGAGACCTTCGGCGGGCGCATTGAGTGCGAGTCGGTGCCGGCCGTGCATACCACCTTTACCCTCAGGCTGCCGCGCTTCACCGCCATGGCCGACAGCCGGCTGCGCACGAGCACCGCCGGCTGACCCACGGCCGGCGGTGCCGGATTCAGACCCGCGCGGGGTCAGCCGCGCCTGGCTCAGCTGGCCAGTGCCGGCAGCGCCAGCTCATATTCCCTGACCCGTTCGATGATGCCTGCCGGAAAGCGCGTGATGCGTTTTTGCCGGTCGGCGAAGACGATCTGCTGGTAGCCCAGCGACACCGGCTTGCCCCCCACGCAGAAGCGGAACAGCAGGTAGGCCGAGCACTGCCGGACCTGGAAGGTGTTCAGGTAGCAATCCACGCGCTGGAACGGGAAGGTCTCCTCGACGTACTCCTGGTGCGCGCGCTTGGTCACGAAGACGCCGCCCGCGGCCATCAGGTTGTCGTGGATGCATTCATGGAACCAGCGCTCCCGGCAAATGCCCTGCCACTCGAAGTAGCGGGCGAAGTAGGTGTTCATAAAGGCATTGGAATCCTTGAGGTAAATGTCGATCGCATGGTGGAAGGTCTTGTGCGAAGCCGTCTCGAACGCGTCGGGTGCCAGTTGGGCGGTGCCGCGGTTCAGGATTTGGGGGATCACGTCTCGCATCAACATAAGGTGACTCCTTGAGATGGCTGCAAGCGGCAGCCACGCCTGCCCCCGGGAAGGTTGGGGCATGGTGGCATTCTGTCCGCTTGGGCAGTGGCAAGGTGGGCGCTGAAGTGGGGGTTGCGGCACGTTCCGGCGCGTGACGCCCGGGCGACAAAAGCCCCGGAATGCACGCCCGGGCCTGGTGCAGCCGAAGAGGCCTGGATCGGCGTTAACCCTAGTAGTCTAGGTTTATAGACTTTTATATAGTCGTCCGGCCAGGCTGCCTCCGGGCGGTCTCCGCATCGCCCTTTTTCCCGACATTCACCGGCGCTTCCCGACCTCCCTTGCCGCATGGCAGACACCACGTCCAGCGAACTTCTCGCGCGCAGCCGCCAGCCGGTCTACCTGCAGCTGGCCACCATCTTCCGCCGCCAGATCGAAAGCGGCGCCTGGCGCCAGGGCGAGCGCATCCCGTCGCTGGAAGAACTGTGCCGCCAGTACGGCGTGGCGCGCATGACCATGCACCATGCCTTGTCGATGCTCGACGAAGAAGGGCTGGTCGAGCGTTCGCGCGGGCGCGGCACCTTCGTCAAGGCGCCGTGCCGGGCGCGGCGGCAGGTGTCGCTGTCGACCAGCTGGGACGAGGCGGTGGCGGTGGGCGCGCAACTGGACACCGAAGCGATGGTCGAGTCGGCCGGCAACGTGCCGCTGCCCGCCGATCTCGGCATGCCGTGCCCCGGTGAGCGCGCCGCCGAATACCACTTCCTGCGCCGGCTGCACCGGCTGGAAGGACGGCCGTTCGCGGTGGGCGAGGTCTACATCGAGGCCGGCGTCTTTGCGCGCGAGCCCGAGGCCTTCCGCCAGGGCGCCTCGGTGCCGGTGCTGGACCGCTTCCCCGGCCTGTCCGTCAGCACCGCGCGCCAGCGCCTGTCGATCGTCGCGGCCGGGGCCGAATCCGCCGCCGCGCTGGCGCTTGCCGTGGGCGCGCCGGTGGCTGAGCTGCGCCGCTTTGCCTGTGTCCCGGGCGAGCGCGGCGAGCTGATCGTCTACTACGCACGCATCGAATTCCCGACCGAGTTTGTCTGCCTGGATTTCGACCTGCTGGCGGCGCGGCCGCGCCCGGCCTGACGCCCCCGTGCAACCAATGCCAACCTGCTGACCCAGAACCTGAGCGGAACCCGAGACATGGAAACTACCCAACCGATGAACGGCGCCGAGAGCCTGGTCAAGACCCTGCTCGCCAACGGCGTGGACACCTGCTTTGCCAACCCGGGGACCAGCGAGATGCACTTCGTCGCGGCGCTGGACCGCATCCCGGGCATGCGCTGCGTGCTGGGCCTGTTCGAAGGCGTGGTCACCGGCGCGGCCGATGGCTATGCGCGCATGGCCGGCAAGCCCGCCGCCACGCTGCTGCATTGCGGCCCGGGGCTGGCCAACGGCCTGGCCAACCTGCACAACGCGCGCCGCGCGCAGACGCCGGTGGTCAACATCATCGGCGACCAGGCCACCTACCACCGGCCGCTGGACGCACCGCTGACCGCGGATACCGAAGGCTGGGCCCGTCCGGTCTCGGTGTGGACGCGCACGGCCACGCAGGCTGCGTCCGTCGGCGCCGATGCCTCGTCCGCGGTGCAGGCAGCATGCGCCGCGCCGGGCGGGGTCGCCAGCCTGATCCTGCCGTCCGATGTGTGCTGGGATGCGGGCGGCGTGGTGGCCGCGCCGCTGCCGCCGCTGGCGGTGCCCAGGGTCTCGCCCGATGCCGTGCAGCAGGCCGCGCGCGTGCTGCGCTCGGGCCAGCCCACGCTGGTGGTGCTGGGGGGCAGCGCGCTGCGCGAGGCGCCGCTGGCCGATGCGCACCGCATTGCCGCGGCGACCGGCGCCCGCCTGATCTCGCCCATGTCCAATGCGCGCGTGTCGCGCGGCAGCGGCCGCCTGGCGGTGGACCGCGTGCCATATTCGGGCGACGTCGCGCGCGACAAGCTGGCCGGCATCCGCAACGTGATCCTGGTCGGCGCACCGGCGCCGGTGACGTTCTTTGCCTACCCGGGCAAGTCGCCGCGCCCGTATCCGGAAGATGCCGTGATCCATGTGCTGGCACGTCCGGAGGAAGACCTGGCCGAAGCGCTGGCCCGGCTGGCCGACGAGGTGGGCGCACGCAACGCGCCACTGCCGGCTGCCGCAGCGCCCGCATCCGTTGAGCCCGCCCGCGGCGCGGTCACGTCCGAGGCGGTGGCACGTACGCTGACCGCCTTGCTGCCCGAACAGGCGATCGTGGTTGAAGAGAGCATCAGCTTCGGCCGCGCCTTCTATCCGGGCACGGTCCATGCGGCCCCGCACGACTGGCTGCAGCTGNGGCTGCGGCTGCCCGGCGGCGCCATCGGCGAAGGCCTGCCGCTGGCCGTGGGCGCGGCGGTGGCGGCGCCGGACCGGCGCGTGGTGGCACTGCAGGCCGATGGCTCGGCCATGTACACGCTGCAGTCGCTGTGGACCATGGCGCGCGAGCAGCTCGACGTCACCGTGGTGCTGCTGGCCAACCGCAAGTACGCCATCCTGTTGGGCGAGCTGGCGGGCGTGGGCGCCAACCCGGGCAAGACCGCGCTGGACATGCTGGACATCGGCAATCCCGACCTGGACTGGGTCAAGCTGGCCAACGGCATGGGCGTGGAGGGCGCGCAGGCCAAAGACATGGAAAGTTTTGCCGACCTGTTCCGCATGGCCAATGCGCGCAGGGGGCCATTTGTGATCGAACTGGTGATCTGAGCGCGGCGCTTTCCGCATTCAAAAATCCAGCCTTCGGCAGATGTGAATTGTTGCAATGCACAGACTGCGGCAAGCTCATTGCCGTGCCATGGCAGGTCCATGGCGGCACCATCAAAAGTGAAGGAGACTCCATGCCCCAACAAGAAGCGGCGGTGGGTCCGGACAAGGCTTATGCGGACCAGCTCGCCGCTGGCCAGTTCCGCATCCAGCATTGCCAGGACTGCAAGCGCCACGTGTTTTTCCCGCGCAATATCTGCCCGCACTGCGGCGGCGACACGCTCGCCTGGGTCGAGCCCAAGGGGACCGGCACGGTCTACTCCACCAGCGTGATCCGCCGCAAGCCGGATGCCGGCGGCGACTACAACGTGGTGCTGGTCGACCTGGACGAGGGCGTGCGCATGATGAGCCGCGTGGAAGGCATTGCGCCCGCCAGCGTGCGCATCGGCATGCGTGTGCAGGCACGCGTGGCGCAGGGCAAGGAAGGCGAGGCCGCTCTCGTCGTGTTCGATCCGGTGGAGGGCTGAGGCCATGAGTTTGTCGAATTTGCGTGGCAGCGTCGCCATCGTCGGGGTCGGCCAGGCGGGCCTGGGCGAGGCCCACGGCAAGACTGAAATGGAAATCCTGGTGGAGGCCGCCAAGGCCGCCGTCAGGGATGCGGGGCTGTCGATGCGCGACATCGACGGCATCGCCACCGCCAGCGTCGGCGCCAGCATGTGGGTGATGCCGGTGGCGGAGTACCTCGGCATCAAGCCCAAGTTTGTCGACAGCACCATGATCGGCGGCTCCAGCTTTGTCGCGCACATGCTGCCGGCGATGATGGCGCTGGAATCGGGCCAGTGCGATGCGGTGCTGGTCTGCTACGGCAGCAACCAGCGCACCTCCACGGTTGGCCGCGCCGGCATCTCCAAGGTGCGCGCGGTGCTGGACCCGCAGCCGTATGAGCACCCGTACAGCCCGCTGCAGCCGATCACGTCATATGCACTCGCCGCGGCGCGCCATATGCACCAGTACGGCACCACGCGCGAGCACCTGGCCGAGGTCGCCGTGGCCGCGCGCAAGTGGGCGCAGCTGAATCCGGAAGCGATGATGCGCGACCCGCTCAGCATCGATGATGTGCTCAATGCGCGCATGGTGTCGGACCCGCTGTCCGTGCGTGACTGCTGCCTGGTCACCGACGGCGCTGGGGCCTATGTGATGGTGCGTGCGGATCGCGCCAGGGATCTGGCCAAGCCGCCGGTCTATGTGCTGGGCAATGCCACGGCCACGTGGCATCGCCAGATCTCGTGCATGCCGGACCTGACTGTCACGGCCGCCAAGGAGTCCGGCGAGCGCGCCTTCGCCATGGCGGGGCTGAAGCCGTCGGATGTCGACGTGGCTGAGCTCTACGATGCTTTCACCATCAATACGCTGCTGTTCCTGGAGGACCTGGGGTTCTGCGCCAAGGGTGAGGGCGGTCAGTTTGTCAGCGGTGGCGGCATTGCGCCAGGAGGGCGGCTGCCGGTGAATACCAATGGCGGTGGCTTGTCATGCGTGCATCCTGGGATGTATGGGATGTTCATCACCATTGAAGCGGTGCGGCAGTTGCGTGGGGAATGTGGGGAGCGGCAGGTGAGGGATGCTGAGGTTGCCGTTGTGCATGGCAATGGTGGGACGTTGTCTAGCCAGGCTACGGCGATTTTGGGGACTGCGGCGACGGTTTAAAGGGGGGCATTGGGGGCTTGGGGGGCTGGTTCGATGTTGTCGTAGGTCGACGGCCTGGTTCCGCCCTCCTGGGCGGTCACTTTTTGTCGCTCGGACAAAAAGTGACTGAGCCTGTCAGATTTCTTGTGTGTTGAGGT
>NZ_JFJW01000164.1:0-23990 GCF_000611125.1 Cupriavidus sp. SK-4 | reverse complement strand
ACCTCAACACACAAGAAATCTGACAGGCTCGATCCAATGGAACGATTGCGAATCCTCTTATCGTCACAGACATGAGGGCCGGCAACACTAGACCCGTCGCCGAAACAACGGCGACCGGGCGTAGCAACCCGAACAATCAGCAGGTGCCGTTTCTGACGGTCTCGGCGAGCGTCTCCATATGCCAATCAATGGCGGGCCGGGCGGGGCAGCCGTAAGGCTGGCCGGGTTTTCTGCTGGGTTACCGGTATTGCTACCCCCGCTGTCAGGCCCGCCACCCTCCAACTGAGTGCATCAGGCGGGTCCTCCAACCTTCCCTAGGAGCTCGCAATGCAAGACCAAACCGCATCGAAACAAGATTTCATCCTGGCCGCCATTCCAGACTGCCTGTACTCGCTTGGACGTCAGCGCCGGTCTGGGCTGCGTCCTGTCCCTGCTGGAAGTTGAAAGCGAACGGTCAGAGGTGTGTCACGGCGTGCATTGTCTGGTGGCGATGCTCAAAGCGCAGCTGGATCAGACAGCGGAGGAGCTTCTCCGGACGAGTGAGTTGGGTTCTGATGTTGCCGCTGCATGAGAAATGCGCTGGCCGGATGGAAGGCTGCAGCTTCGGCTGCGGTCTTTCCCTCAGGTTATTCGCGAACAACAGTGGGTCTGTTTGCAACGCGGCTGACCGACTCCGGCCATGAAGCGTCATTCACTCATACCGTCGGTCGGCGTTCAGACGTCGGCTGCGGCCCCGGTTTCGGTCATAGGCCAGAGCCGATCAAACGGCCACTCAACTGTTGGATTCGTTCAGGAAGGCGGTCACTCACTGGCACAGCCTCCAAATGTGCGCAGAACGTAAGCCTTCTGCGTGGAAGCCGCCAACTTACGGGCGCCGGATGACGGGGGCCACACGCATCGCTTGCGCACTACAATGCTCCTGTACAGGCGGCGTCCTGATGGAGTCTCCAGATGACCGACAGCAGCGTGAAATCCAATCTTCGCAATACGTGGGAGTCGGCAGCACCCGGCTGGGCGAAGTGGGAGCATGTGTTTGCCACCAATCTTTCGGGCGCCACGGACACGCTCATCGATATGGCCGGTATCCGGCCGGGCATGCGCGTTCTCGATCTGGCCTGCGGTGCCGGCAGCCAGAGCATCCAGGCAGCGATGCGAGTAGGTGCCGGCGGCGAAGTGGTCGCCAGTGATATATCGGGCACCATGCTGGAGCATGTCCGCCGAAATGCCGCTCGTGCCGGTCTTCAGAATATCGAAACGCTGGAATGCGCAGTAGACGAATTGGACGAGACACTGGCGCCGTTCGAAGCGGCGATGTGTCGATTGGGATTGATGCTTTTCCCGTCACCTAGTGAGGCATTGGAATCTGTCCGACGCGTACTCAAGCCTGGCGCGCGTTTCGCGGCGCTAGTCTTCACGACGCCGGCCGACAATCCCTTTATGGCCCAGCCGATGGCGATCCTTTTACGCCACGCGGGCAAGTCTCCGCCCGCGCCCGGACAACCTGGATCTTCGCACTGGGAGGCGATGGCGTGATGGACCGCCTGATGAACGACAGCGGTCTTGGCGATGTGAAAACACAGCACGTTCGAGCGCAACTCGTCTTGCCGAGCGCGTCCGATGCTCTGCAACTGATGCAGGAAGCCGCCGGGGCATACCGGGCTGTGGTAGCGGACCTCGACGTCGCGGCGAGATTGAGGGCCTGGAACGAGGTTTATGAATGCCTTAAGCAGTTCGACGTCGGTGAAGGCTTCAAGACCGAGCTTGAACTCATCATCGGGTCAGGCGCCAAGCCAAGATAGTTTTCGCCCGTTGGAGACTGAAGGTCGCCTACGGGCCTAATCGCGTCGCCTCATGCGCGACACGGTACGACCGCAACGGCGCCGTCCCCGATCCCGCCGGACGGAGCGCGGTTGCGGCGCAGGCTATGGCATTGCCTGGAAGAACGAAAGCGTCCGGGCATTGGCCCGCTCGGCGGCCTCGGCGACGTAGTGGACGCCCTGGTTTCGTGCGAAGGCGTGCATGCAGCCGGGATACGTGTGTATCTCGACATTGGACTTGTCCGACAGCGCCGCGACGATCCGCGCCCGCGCTTCCGGTGGCACGAATTCATCTTCCTCGGCGATATGCATCAGCAGCGGCGTGGTGAACGTCGCGGCCTCGCCGAGATGCTTGTCGATGCCGACACCGTAGTAGGAGACAGCCGCTTCGGCATTGGTGCGGACTGCGGTCAGGAATGCCAGCAGTCCGCCAAGGCAGTAGCCGACCGTGCCCACGCCGGCGGTAATGCCGTCCAGCCGCCGCGTGAACTGGATGGTCGCATCCAGGTCGCCCACGCCCGCATCGACATCGAAGGCCTGGTAGAGTGCCAGGGCCTTCTGCCATTCCGCATCGCTCTTGTCGGTGAGTTCGACGTTCGGCTCCTGGCGCCAATAGAGATCCGGGCAGATGGCGGTGAAGCCCTGTTGCGCGAATTGATCGCAGGTGGCGCGCATGTCGTCGTTGATGCCGAAGATCTCCTGGATCACCACAATGGCCTTGCCGCTTGCCGCTGATGTCGGCCTGGCAAGGTAGGCTCGGAAGTTGCCGTCCGGAACGTCGATCGATGTGTACTCGCCCATGATGCCTCCTGTTATGCGGGGGGTGCCCATGCGGGCAGCCGTCAATGTAGCGCAATTCCCCGTCAGCGCGCACCCAGCGCGGCGAGCAATTCGGCGGTGGTCAGGATGGCATGCGCGAATGTGGGCCCGTTGATCTCATGCGCGGCATGCAAGGCTTCCGGCGAGAATGCCGCGGTTGCGTCCCGCACCAGGGTCACATGGTAGCCAAGTTCCGCCGCGAACCGCCCCGTGGCTTCGATGCAGGTGTTCGCCAGCAAGCCCACCAGGATGACCTGCCGGATGCCGTGCTGCTTGAGCTGGAAATCCAGGTCCGTGTTGGCGAAGCCGCTGCCGCCCCAGTGCTCATGGACAATCACGTCGCCGGCCGTGGGGCGGAAGTCAGGATGCCAGTCCCCGCCCCAGGTGCCTTCGGCAAAGACCTGCGCGCGGCTGGCACCGAGCTGGTAGGGGCTGGCGTGCTGCCAGCCGAGATGCTCGTCCGGGCGGGCGCGATGGTGCGGCACGTAGAACACCTGTATGCCGCGCGAACGCGCCGCGCTGGTCACCGCACGCAGATTTGCCAGCGTCCCGAGCTTGTCCGCCACCGGCTTGGCCAGGCCGTTCAGCTTGCCACCTTCGCTCAGGAAATCGTTGTACGGATCCACCAGCAGAAGCCCGGTGGACTCGCTGCTGTAGGCGGGTCCTGTCATGATCGTCCTCCCTGGCACTGGCAAACGTGCCGTTGCGACACTGGTCAGCGTTGCACGAACGCCAGCAGATCGTTGTTGATGAGATCCGGATGGGTCGTGCACATGCCATGTGCCAGGCCCTTGTAGACCTTCAGGGTGCCGTTACGCAGCAGTTCCGCGCTCAACAGGGCCGAGGCCCCGATGGGCACGATCTGGTCGTCGTCGCCGTGCATGACCAGCACCGGCACGTCGATCGCCTTCAGGTCTTCGGTGAAGTCAGTTTCCGAGAACGCCTTGATGCAATCGTACTGGGCCTTGACCCCGCCCATCATGCCCTGTCGCCACCAGTTGTCCTTCACGCCTTCCGAGACCTTCGCGCCGTCGCGGTTGTAGCCATAGAAGGGCACCGGCACTTCCTTGTAGAACTGGGCGCGGTCGGTGGCTACCCGCTCGCGAAAGCCGTCAAACACCTCCACCGGCAAGCCCCCCGGATTGGCGTCCGTCTTGACCATGATCGGCGGTACGGCACCGATCAGGACCGCCTTGGCCACGCGCCCGGCGCCATGCTTCGCGACATAGCGCGCCACTTCACCGCCGCCAGTCGAATGGCCGACATGGATAGCGTCCTTCAGGTCCAGGTGTGCAACGAGCGCGGCCACGTCGGCGGCGTAGGTGTCCATCTCATTGCCGATGGCGGTCTGCGTGGAGCGGCCGTGGCCGCGACGATCGTGCGCAATGACCCGGAACCCCCTGGCCAGGAAAAAGTGAAGCTGGGCATCCCAGTCGTCGGCGGTCAGGGGCCAGCCGTGATGAAAGACGATCGGTTGCCCCGTGCCCCAGTCCTTGAAGTAGATCTCGGTTCCGTCCCTGGTTGTAATCGTTCGCATGGCTTGCTCCGTCTGAAGGGGATTGGAAAGCCCGCGGCGGCTCGAGGATCCGATGTGTGCGATCGTCGCCAGCCTGTGCGCTGGCGGCATGGCAGCCTGCTTCACTGTCGGCAACCATCGCGGTGACAGGCATTATTCTCCTGGACTCTGGCCAGACGCTACGTAAAATCGGCAAATCGGATGGCGCCTTGCCGAGCCTGCGCCAGATGTCAGCCATCCCGCAGCAGGGGCACTCCAATCCACTTGAGCGCAAGAGGGTGACGATGAGCAAGGCCAGCTATGCGGAGTTCGATGAATTCGAAGCGTCACTGTATGGCGTAAACGGCAGGTACATGCTGCGCTCGGCGCAGCGACGGGACTGGCGCCTGCGTGTGCTCGAACTGAATGGCGTTGCCTTGATGGCCGGACAGGAAGGTGCCGCGACGATCTACAGTGGCGCAGGCATGCCGGGGTGCTTCAACCTGTTCCTGCCGCTGAGCGGACATGAATGCACGGTGGTCGACGGGCGCCGGTTCGACCGCCACGCAATCGGCTGGATGGCGCCGGACCGCATGTTCCATATCGACGCCAGCCGCCCGGCAAGCTGGATGACAATCTCCATGTCATGCGAGCTCGTCTGCCGGTGGATGGCGGCACACGCCGACAATGCCGACTTGTCATTTCTCGCCCGCAATCTTGTCTTGACCGGCGGTCCAAGCCTGGGTGCCTTGCTTGCGCTGACCCGGCGCCTGCTCTTCATCGATGATTGCCAGTCTACCCAGCTGCATCACCCGGCTGGCGAGCAGACCGCACGCAGCGAACTCCTCCGGCTCGCGTTCAACACCCTGCTGCCGCTGGCCGCGCGCAGCACCGACACTGCCAGGCACCAGAATCACCGTCGCATCCTGAGCCAGGCCATGGATTTGCTTGCAGCGGCGCGGCACATGCCCATCCTGCTTGAAGACCTGTGCGCAGCCACCAGTGCCTCGGAACGTACCATTCGCAACGTGTTCAACCGGTACGTCGGCATCAGCCCCCACCGGTATCTGGTGCTCCACCGCTTGCACAACGCGCGCCACGCGCTGTTGCATGCCAAGGCAGGCGAGACGGTCACGAGCATCTGCATGCGCTTCGGGGTCTGGGACATCGGCCGGTTCGCCATGCAGTACCGCCGGCTGTTCGGCGTGCTGCCCAGCCAGACGCTGCGCGCGTCGCATCTCGGCATGCAGGCGCCGCACTAGGCCGATGTTCGGCCTGGGCGCCTACTCGAAGAACAGCGCGAAGACCTGCGTGCGTACCCACTGGATCGCCGGATCGCGGTGGTAGTGCGCATGCCAGATGGGTCAGGCCCTCGCGTCTGGAGGCTCGGTGGGGACACGAAACGCCGCCGATCCCATTTTAGTTGACCGACTCTGGCCGGTTTCTGACGACCATCCCATCCGTGCCCGGCCTGCCTCCGACCGGTAATACCCCAAAGCAAAACGCCAAGCCATATGGGTTGGCGTTTTTTTGTCCGGCGAGATGGCTCGCGGGGTTCTCATCAAACATTTTCTTGTGCGCTTCCATGCTGAAGCTGTATGTGTGGCTCGGTAGAGAACGACGACGAGCTCGGGCAACCCTTCGTCAGTCAAGTTTTGCATCTGACGTCTCGACCAACTGCCATTGCAGCGGATAGAGGGCGTCGTAGTTCTCGCGCACCTGCGTGCCGGAGTTGCCGACTGGAGTCAGTCCGAGGGTGGCCATCCGGGCGCGGAACTCCTCTGTGGCGACGGCGTCCCGCGCTACTGTCTCAAGGCGTGCCTTGATCGGAGCAACCCGCTCGATTCGTCCGGCTGACCATACGGCCGACTCATAGCCGTCGGGTGCCAGCCTTATGCATGCGGCGCTGCAGCATCCTGTTATCGCCGGTGCGCAATCCTCCCAATGCGGTCAGCGCCATAGAGTTTCTCGTTCAGCGTACCGCTGTCGCCGGCGGCCCTTGGTTGAAAAAGCGCTGCGGTGCTAGGCTGAAGGCGAAATCTTGCCGCCCACGCGGAGACACCAATGGTCGAAGCTTCCGAACTGAAGTCGGGCATGGTCATCATGCTTGAAGGTGAACTTCATAGCGTTACCAGCGCCGGGTACCACGCCGGCGGCGGCCAACAGGGGAGCGCAGTTTTCGCCAAGTTCAAGAGCCTGAAGACTGGTCACGTCAAGGAGTTGCGGTTACACCCGAGCAACAAGCTCGAAGAGGTCGAGCTTGATCACCAGGAGATGGAGTATCTGTACACCGATGGTGACGCTTTTTTCTTCATGAATCCCGACACCTTCGAGCAGATCAGTTTCCCTGCGGAAACCATGGGCGCGTACCAGAAATTTCTTCGCCCCAATATGCGAATCCCGGTGCAGCTTTATGAGGGTGAGCCAGTCACCATCGCATTCCCCCCTGCGGTCGAGTTGACCATCATGTCCACGCCGCCGGGCCTGCACGAGCATGAATCCTCTACCTTCAAGACTGCCACGCTGGATAACGGTATGGAAGTTCTCGTTCCTCAGTTCGTCAAGGAAGGGGACACGGTGCGAATCGAGGTCGCTTCAGGAAAATATCTGGAGCGGATAAGGCGAGGGACGCGAAAGTCGTGACGCCGCGCCATCGCTTTCTGCATGCGCAGCGCCGCGTACAGTCACGCTGGGCCTTGGCCGGCAGCAAACTGTGCCCGCCAAGTGCGATTGCCCTGGCGCGCTACGCTGGAGATCTTTCGTCGCCGAGCTGACTTACTCGTTCCTGAGATCAATGCCGAAGCCGCCAGCCAGTTCACAATCGATGATCCCGGCGGCGTAGGCAAAAAGCCAGTCCTCTGCCTCCTGCAGCGTTGCGGGCGGGTGGGGCCAGTCTGGCGTAAAGCGGATGCCAATGTCCTCGTTGCGCGTGGAGACCTGGACTCGCCCGCCTGGCTTGCCTGGCTCAATCGCCTCCGGCACGAACAGGGCGACGTGGAATCCCTTGTAAGACCGCTTTTTTTCCAGCATTTCAGCCTCCGGCAATTTACGCAGGTCCGTGGCTCAGCCCGAGCGCCGGACTGTCTTGTGTTCACGATATAGCGAGGCGCGGCTAATGCCTAGTAATGCCGCGGCCAGTGCCCTGACCAGTGCCGGGTTTCAGCAACAGGAACCCCGGGGATCACATCGGAGCGTGCGGTCGATTTTGACCTAGACTGAAAAAGTGCCCTTCGCGCGTTTCGGGGCTGTGCAATGGAGCTTCACTGGCAGCCGATGGATGCGGGCGAATGACAATGGCACAGGCAACACACAATTATCTGCTGCCTGAATTCATGTGGATTGATGTTCACGAAGGGGGCATCATGTTGCAAGCCAGTGAAATGCAGCAACGTTTTAGTCATCTGCAGCAAACCATCAGCGAGACATCCCGAACTTGTCATGCCGATACGGGAATTCCACAAGACTTGATGAACTGGGTGGATGAGCTCGACAAGGAATGTAAATCGGCATCGAAGGTCGTTTCCTCCAAGGATGAGGATCGGATCCGGCAGTGGGTCGATGATCTCGAACGGATCGGTGATCGTGCAGACCGCGCTTGCCAGCAGGCCGGCGGTCTCGATGCAAAGGTCAAGGATGCAGTCAGTTCGATGCATTCGGAACTTGCTGACCTGAAGCGCCAACTGCACTAACCAATCTGACGGCCCCGGTCCAACCCGCCGGGGCTGATTGCATGCGCCGCGGCCAAGGCGCGCACGATCTCAGGCCGCAGGCAAGACCAGGTTGCACCTGCACCCAGCTCACATTGGCGGCCCCCTCAGCCCTGCAGCGCACCCATAATCACCTCCTGCACAATGCGGCTGCCTTCCGGCGTAGCCCAACTCCCAGCCAGTTCCGCAATCAACTGGTTGGTGCTGGTCAGCGTGACACCATTCTTCTCCATGCGCCGCAAGGCAATATCGTCAGCCATCTTGCTCGGCGATCCGCCAGCATCCGCGACGACTTGCACTTCATAACCTTGCGACACCAGGCTCAATGCCGGATACACCGTGCACACGTCATTGGTCACGCCAGCGATGATCAGTTTCCTGCGCCCGGTAGCCTTCACCGCCGCCGCGAAGTTCTCATCGTCCATCGCATTCACAACGCCAACGCGCTTGATGCGTGCAGCGAACTCAGCCGGAAAGATGTCCGCCAGCTGGAAGAGGTGGCGGCAGAGGATGTGGCGGCCGGCCGCCTGCGCCGGGTATTGCCCGACTGGCAGACCAGGCCGACGCCGGTCTATGCCCTGACCGAGACACGTTTGACAGGGCTTTATCGAGTTCCTGAAGGAGCGCCTGGGCACCAAAGCGTGAGCACGACCAATGTCTGCTCTCGCGGGTTGCGGAACGCGCGGTGATTGCGCACCGAACGCGCAATCACCTCCAGCGACTGTAACCCTCACTTGCGCCGCATTTGCACGACCGTAGGCTTGCCATCAACGTTGTCGAACGTCACGGATACCGCCTCGCCTTCCTTGAAATCCTTCAGCGATGCGCGATCCATGACGGGGAACGCCATGGTCATCGGGCCCATGCCGAGGTTGGCGATCGGTCCGTGCTTGAGCGTGACCTTGCCGGCCTGCGCATCGATCTTCTTGATCTCGGCTGCCACGGGTTGCGGCGCCTGCTGCGAGGGTGCGGACGGCTTCATGTCCATGCCGTCCATCGGGCCCGCTGCGAATGCGGCCGGCGTGGTGGTCAAGGCAAGGGCGAGTGCGAGCGTCTTGATGGATTTCATTGTGGTTCCTTCTGAAGTGAGGGGTGTACGGAAACAGCTTGAGGTCTGGTCTGGCGCCGGCGCATCAGCAAATACACCGCCGGCACCACGAAGAGCGAAAGCAATGGCGCGGTGAGCATGCCGCCCACCATCGGCGCGGCAATGCGCTGCATGACCTCGGAGCCGGTGCCGTGCGACCACATGATCGGCACCAGGCCGGCAAGGATGACGGCGACGGTCATTGCCTTGGGGCGTACGCGCAGCACCGCGCCTTCCTGGATGGCTTCAAGCAGCGCGGACAGGCTGGCATCGCCCTGGTTTGCGCGCGCGGTCCATGCCTGCTTCAGGTAGAGCAGCATGATGACGCCGAATTCCGCCGCCACGCCCGCCAGCGCGATGAAGCCGACCACGCCGGCAACCGACAGGTTGTAGCCCAGCAGGTAGAGCAGCCAGAAGCCGCCGATCAGCGCCAGCGGCAGCGTGCCCATGATGAGCACGGCTTCATCGAGACGGCCGAACACCAGGTACAGCAGCACGAAGATGATCAGCAGCGTGAACGGCACCACCACCTTCAGCTTTGCGGCGGCCCGCTCCAGGTATTCGAACTGCCCCGACCAGCTCAGCGAATAGCCAGCCGGCATCGGCACCGCTTGCGCGACGGCGGCCTGCATGTCCCGGACGGCCGAGCGCAGGTCACGCCCGCGGATGTCGACATACACCCAGCCCGACAGGCGCGCGTTTTCGCTGCGCAGCATCGGCGGGCCCTGCACCACCTGGATGCGCGCCACATCGGACAGCACGATCTGCTGGCCCTTGTCCGTGACGATGGGCAGGCTGCGCAGTTGCTCCACCGAGTCGCGGTAATCGCGCGGGTAGCGGACATTGATCGGGAAGCGCGCCAGCCCGTCGACCACCTCGCCCACATTGTCGCCGCCGATGGCCGACGACACCACGCTCTGCACATCCGCGATGTTCAGCCCGTAGCGGCCCGCCGCCACGCGATCGATGTCGATATCGACATAGCGCCCGCCGGTCAGGCGCTCGGCCAGCGCCGACGTCACCCCCGGCACTGTCCTGACGGTTTCCTCGATGCGCGTTGCCAGGCGGTCGATCTCCTTCAGGTCCGCGCCTGCCACCTTGATGCCGACCGGGCTCTTGATGCCGGTGGCAAGCATGTCGATGCGGTTGCGGATCGGCGGCACCCAGATGTTGGACAGGCCCGGCACCTTGACCACGCGATCCAGCTCTTCCACCAGCTTGTCGGTAGTCATGCCGGCACGCCACTGGTCGCGCGGCTTGAACTGGATGGTGGTCTCGAACATCTCGAGGGGTGCCGGATCGGTCGCGGTATCGGCGCGCCCGGCCTTGCCGAACACGGTCGCCACCTCGGGCACGGTCCTGATCAGGCGGTCGGTCTGTTGCAGCAGCTGCGCCGCCTTGCCGGCGGGAAGGCCCGGCAAGGCCGACGGCATATAGAGCAGGTCGCCCTCGTCGAGCGGCGGCATGAATTCGGCGCCGGTACGCAGCATCGGCCACGCCGTCGCGGCCAGCAGCACCGCGGCGATCGCAAGAGTGGTCTTCGGGTAGGCCAGCACCCGTGCCAGCACCGGCCGATAGGCGCGGATCAGCCATCGGTTCAAGGGGTTGGACTGCTCCGAAGGAATCCTGCCGCGGATCAGATAGCCCATCAGCACCGGCACCAGCGTCACCGACAGGCCCGCCGCCGCGGCCATGGAATAGGTCTTGGTAAAGGCCAGCGGCGAGAACAGCCGGCCCTCCTGCGCCTCCAGCGTAAAGACCGGGATAAACGACAGCGTGATGATCAGCAGCGAGAAGAACAGCGCCGGCCCGACCTCGGTGGCGGCCCGGCCGATCACGCCCCAGCGCTCGTTCCCTGCCAGCGCCCGGCCGGGATGGTCCGCATGCCAGTGCTCCAGCTGCTTGTGCGCGTTCTCGATCATCACGACGGCGGCATCGACCATGGCGCCAATGGCAATGGCAATGCCGCCCAGCGACATGATGTTGGCATTGATGCCCTGGTAGCGCATCAGCAGGAAGGCGGCCAGCACGCCCAGCGGCAGCGAGACGATCGCCACCAGCGCGGAACGCAGGTGGAACAGGAACAGCAGGCATACCAGCGCGACCACGGCGAACTCTTCGACCAGCTTGTGCGTCAGGTTTTCCACCGCGCGCTTGATCAGCGCGGAGCGGTCGTAGGTGGTGACGATCTGCACACCGGCCGGCAGGCTCTTCTGCAGCGTGGCGAGCTTGGCCTTGACCGCCTCGATGGTTTCCAGCGCGTTCTTGCCTGAGCGCATCACGATCACGCCGCCGGCAACCTCGCCCTGGCCGTCGAGTTCGGCGATGCCGCGCCGCATCTCCGGGCCAAGCTGCACGACGGCGACATCGCCCAGCCGCACCGGAATGCCGGCATCGCTGGTCACCAGCGGGATCTGCCGGAAATCGTCGAGCGTCTTCAGGTAGCCGCTGGCGCGCACCATGTACTCTGCCTCGCCCATTTCCAGCACCGACCCGCCGGCCTCCTGGTTGGCGCCCTTGAGCGCCGCCAGCACCTTGCCCTGCGACAGGTTGTAGGCGCGCATCCGGTCCGGCATCAGCACCACCTGGTACTGCTTCACCATGCCGCCCAGCGAAGCGACCTCGGCCACATTGGGCAGCGATTTCAGTTCGAAGCGCAGGAACCAGTCCTGCAGCGCACGCAGCTGGCCAAGGTCATGCTGGCCGGTCTTGTCCACCAGCGCGTACTCGTAGATCCAGCCGACGCCGGTGGCATCCGGCCCCAGCGCTGGCCTGGCCGCGGCGGGCAGGCGGGACTGCACCTGGTTCAGGTATTCCAGCACCCGGGAGCGCGCCCAGTACAGGTCGGTGCCGTCCTCGAACAGCACATAGACGAACGAATCGCCGAAGAAGGAGTAACCCCGGACCGTCCTGGCGCCGGGCACCGACAGCATGGTGGTGGTCAGCGGATACGTGACCTGGTTCTCGACGATCTGCGGCGCCTGGCCGGGGAAGGGCGTGCGGATGATCACCTGCACATCGGACAGGTCGGGCAGGGCGTCGAGCGGCGTGCTCCGCACCGCCCACAGGCCCCATGCGGTCAGCATCACCGTGGCCAGCAGGATCAGGATGCGGTGGCGGATCGAAGCGAGGATCAGGCGCGCGATCATGGCCTGGCTCCCTGGGCGGTGCCGGCGGGTTCGACCGACGACAGCATGGCCGCGCCATCGCGGTCCAGGTGGAAGCGGAAGCGGATGCGGTCGCCAGGCTTCAGTCCCTTGGGCAGGCCTGCTGGCGGCGCGGCGAAGTCCATGGTCATCGCGCCCCACTGTGCCGACGGGATGGGGCCGTGCGAGATGGTCAGGCTCTCGCTGCCGTTGACGGCCTCGATGCGGCCTGTGCCTTCATGCTCGGCCGATGGTGCGGCAGGTGCGGCAGGTGCGGAGGCCGCAGGCGGGGCGGACATGCGTTGCGCGCTGCCGCGCAGGCTGGCTTCCGAGTCGATCAGGAACTGGCCGGACGTGACCACTTTCTGTCCCGGCGCCAGTCCGTCCAGCACCTCGACCATGCCATCGGCCTCGCGGCCGGTCTTGATCTCGGTGGCAACGAACCCTGCCTGGCCCGCATCGACCATGACGATGCTGCGCTGACCGGTGCGGATGACCGACTCCGACGGGATCAGCAACGCTTCCTTCTGTGCGCCACTGTCGAAGCTGACCGTGACAAACATGCCCGGCAGCAGGCGCCTGCCAGGGTTGGGCAGCACGATGCGGGCCTTGACGGTGCGGGTCGCCGGGTTGACGTCGGGAAGGATGGCGTCGACCTTGCCGGCAAGGGGGCTGGCCGTGCCGCCCTGCAGTACCGTGGCTGCCGCGCCGGGCCGGATGGTGCCGGCCTGGCCCGCCGGCACTTCGGCAATCACCCAGACCTGGCTGAGATCAGCCAGGCGGAAGAGGGTCATGCCCGGCGACACGGTCATGCCCTCGCGCACCGCCACCTCGGTCACGAGGCCATCGACCGGGCTGGCGATGGCAACACCGGGCTGCAGCTTGCCGGATCTTTCGACCGCACTGACCTGGCCCGGCGTCATGCCTGCCTGCAGCATGCGATTCCTGGCAGCACTGCGCAGGTCGCCCAGATGCTCGCTCGCTGCCATGCGCGACACGGCCAGGTATTCCTCTTGCGCCGCGACCCAGTCGGGCGAGTACAAGGTGACCAGCGCCTGTCCGCGCCGGACCGGGTCAAGGGTCGCCCGGACCGCGACGTGCTGCACAAAGGCGTTGGTGCGCGCCTGGATGACCTGCACGCTGCGTTCGTCGATGGCGACATTGCCGGGCACCTGTAGCATCGCGGCCAGCCGTCCAGGCTTTGCCTCGGTGGTGCGAATGCCGAGGTTTTGCGCGACATGGCTGTCGACGGTGACACCGCTGCCGCTGCCATCGCCGTCCGCGTAGACCGGCACCAGTTGCATCTCCATGAAGGGAGATTTGCCCGGCTTGTCGAAGCGCTGGCCCGGCACCATGGGATCGTGCCAGTACAGGATCTTCCTGCCGGTCTTCGGATCGATGTCGCCGGCCTTGAGCACGGTGGATTGCGCGCCAGCCGTGCTCGACGGTTGCGCAGTCTGTGTGCCGCGCGTGAACCCGAAGTGGTAAGCGCCGTAGAGGGCGATGCCGGCGACGACCAGCCCGGCTGCTGCTGCAATGATGTGCTTCTTCATTTTGCCTCCCTCACTGCGGCTTCGGTCTGGGCGGTAGGCAATGGCACCAGGTAGTTCAGGTCCGCCCACAGCTTCGCGGTCTTTGCCTCAAGCAGCAGGCGCTCCATGGCGGTGTCGATGGCGCGATGGTTGGCTTCGGCGACGGCCGCCAAGCTGCCCGTGCTGGCGCGGTAAGCCGTCAGTGCCGCATCCGCCTGTGCCCGCGCGAGCGGCAAGGTCTTGTCGTCGTAGCGCCGCAGCCGGTCCAGGTTGCGCTGCAGCTCGGCCAGCCTGGCGCCGACCATGGCCTGGGTATTGCGCCGGACCACTTCCAGCCTGGCGCGCGCGTCGTTGGCCTGCGCCAGCCGCGCGCTGATTTCACGGTCCTGGCGGTTGCCCCGGTCCCACGGCAGCGGGAAGCTGACATTGAGCGAGCCCATGTTCGAGTAGGCCGAGCCGCGCTGGCTGTACATCAGCTCGACCGTCACGTCCGGCTTGCGGGCTTCGGTTGCCACCTGGATCTCCGATTCGGCCAGCGCCACGTCGCGCTGCGCAGCCGACAGTTCGGGCACGGCCTCGAACTCGCCCCTGGCGAGTTGCCGGGCGCCTGGCGGCACTTCAAGCGGTGGCCGCTCCGACAGCGGGCGTCGCGCAGCGGCGCCGACCCAGCGCTCCAGGTTCAGCGTGGCCGTTGCCAGCGCGGCGCGGTTCTCGTCCTCGCGGTCGTGCAGCTTCTGGATTTCCAGCTCCATCGCCAGTACCTCCGCACGCGAGCCGCGTCCGCTGCGGTAGGCCGCGGTGGCGGCCTGCAGCGCCAGTTTAAGCGGATGGCCGTGATGGCCGAGCAGCACGCCGGCCTGCTCCGCATACCACCGGTCGAGCCAGGCATTGACTGCATTGCGCTGCACGCCTGCCAGCCCCAGCGCGCGCTGCGCGTCGGCAGCGGCGGCTTCGGCTTCTAAGCGCGCGGCCCTGGCGCGGCGCTTGTCCGCGCGCGTAAATTCCTGCATCACCGAGATCGAGCGCATGGTCATGGAATCCCGGCTCAGCGAGAACGCGTCCGAGCCGTTGACCGGCACGTTGTTGACGCCGAGCTTGAGCACGGGATCCGGCAGGCGGCCGGCGGCGACCGCCATTTGCCCGGCGGCCTCCACGGCGCCGTGCGACGATTCGGCGTCGCCGGCATGGGCGCTCGCGATCGCGACGGCTTCCTCAAGGGAGAGGGACGGGGCGGATTGCCCGGGCGCGCCTTGCGGCGCAGCCAGGCCGATTGCAGGCGCGCTGAGCAGCGCCACGGTCAGGTGACGTAGAAAAAGCATAAAGCCTCCAGGGACGACGACTGCTGCCCGCATGGAAGCGGGCAGCACCAGGTGACGTCGAGCCGGAGGCTAAGTCTGGAAACTGCAGTGAAGGACGGTGAGGGGTGGCGGTGCGCGCGCCTCTGCCTCGGCGCGCAGCGCAACGCGAACCTCCGCCAGGACCACGCGCGTTGGCTCAAGCACACGCATCAGCACCGGCATGAAGGCTGGAAGCTGCGGCGAAGCATGGTCGGCGTTCTTGGAATCGGCCTGGCAATGCGCCAGGCAAAGCCCGCCCTGGTCGATACCCTGCTGGCTGTCGCTGGCGGCCATATCGGCACAGGACTCGGTCATCGCCGCCATCGTGCCGCTGTGTTCCGCCTGGTAGCGGCTGCCGGTACAGGCGTACGCCGCCGCTGCCAGCTGGGCTGCCAGGAAGACAACGAGGAGGAGGCCGGCGAACCATGGCCGGCGATGCGATTTACCCACGAGAGCGGTGCCTGTTTTGGCGACAATATATCAGTGTTCAGCGCCACCGGGCGGCTTCACTACTGCGGCAGCTCGTCGCACGGGTGGGCCGTTCGCCTTCAACAGGCCGATCATGGCGAACTGCCTGATGCCGCACTTTCTGATGTTTGACTGCAATGACAACGTTGCCGTCCACATGTGACGCGTCACGGAGCCGAAATATTCGTCGTGCATCCTCCCGCCAAAACCAACGGGGAGGAAATATGAGGCGTCTTTCAATACTGGCGGCACCGCTGCTGGCGCTGGCCGTGGCATCGTGCGGCAGCGATGATGACAACAACGCGTCGGTCACGCAGCCGCCGGCTGGCGGCAGCACCGCGCCCACCAAGAACGTCGTGTTCTTCCTTGGCGATGGCATGGGCATGACGACCATGACCGCGGCGCGGATCTACAAGGTCGGCGAGGATGGGGATCTGACCATGGACACGCTCCCCGAGAGCGGGTTTATCCGGACCTATTCGAACAACGCGCAGGTGACCGACAGCGCGCCGTCGATGGCAGCCTACATGACCGGCGTCAAGATGAACAACGAAGTCATCTCGATGACGCCGGAGACCAATGCCTTTGATGCCAGCGGCAAGGACTATCTGTCCGGCGCGGACAGCACCTGCCCGGCTTCCGGCAACGGCCAGAGCGTGCCGACGCTGCTCGAGCAGATGAAGACGGCAGGCTATGGCACCGGCGTGGTCACCACCACCCGCATCACGCACGCGACCCCCGCCACGACCTACGCGCACGTCTGCCACCGCGATGCCGAGAACACCATCGCCGCGCAACTGGTGCCGAACGGCGCCGGCTACAACAGCGCGCTCGGCGACGGCGTCGATGTGATCTTCGGCGGCGGCCGCAAGCACTTCCAGAGCAAGACAGCGGGCGGCGCCCGCACCGACGGCCGCGACCTGGTTGGCGAGCTGACCAAGGCCGGCTATACCTACGCCTCCAGCAAGGCCGAGTTCGACAAGATCGACGCCGCCAGCGCCAAGAAAGTGGCAGGCCTGTTCACGTCCAGCCATATGGCCTACGACCTGGATCGTGTGCCCGGCGACGAGCCGAGCCTGGCGGAGATGACCAGCAAGGCCATCGACGTGCTTGCCGCGAAGAAGAAGGGTTTCTTCCTGATGGTGGAAGGCGGCCGCATCGACCACGCCTTGCATGAGACCACCGCGCGCAAGGCGCTGCAGGACACCGTGGCCTTCGACGCCGCGATCAAGACCGCCATCGACAAGCTCAACGTGATCGACCCGGGCCTGAAGAACACGCTGATCGTCGTCACCGCCGACCATGACCACACGCTGGTGCTGAATGGCTACGCCAAGCGCACCGGCCCCACCAGCGACAGCAACCCCGGCGTGCTTGGCCTGCTGAAGAACTACGTGACCGGCGCACTGTCCACGGACTCCGGCGGCAATCCCTTCACCATCATCGGTTTCGGCACCGGCGAGAACCGCCCGGCCACGCGCACCGCGCTGACCGATGCACAGGTCTACGACAAGAGCTATCACCAGGAAGCCGCGATCCCGACGGCGGCAGGTGGCGAGACCCATGGCGGCACCGATGTCTTTATCGGCGCACTGGGCAACGGTGCCGAATCCTTCACTGGTGTGATGGACAACACCGACGTGTTCGGCCTGATCAAGACGGCCATCGGCCTCTAAGCCACTATCGCTGACGGAATAAAGCCATGAAACTCATTATTCGAACCGGCCTGTCCGCAGTTGCGGCTGCCTGCGCCTGCATTGCCCTCCCTGCGCAAGCCGCGGGCGAGGCCAAGAATGTCATCTTCTTCCTGGGCGACGGCATGGGCCCGACCACCGTCACCGCTTCGCGCATCTACAAGTATGGCGAGACGGGCAAGCTCAACATGGAGTCGCTCAAGCGCACCGCGCGCGTGAAGACATATTCGAACGACGCGCAGACCACCGACAGCGCGCCGTCGATGGCGGCCTACATGACCGGCGTGAAGATGAACAACGAAGTCATCTCCATGTCGGCCGATACCAAGGCCAGCGACGGCACCGGCAAGGCCTATGTGACCAGCACCGGTGACAGCACCTGTCCCAGCGGCAACGGCACGCCGGTCGTGACCGTGCTGGAACTGGCCAAGGCCGCCGGCAAGTCGGTTGGCGCGGTGACCACCACGCGCGTGACCCACGCGACGCCGGCGGCCACCTTCTCGCACGTCTGCCACCGCGACGGCGAGAACAATATCGCCGCGCAGGCAACACCCGGCAACGCCGGCTACAACACCGCGCTCAAGGACGGCCTGGACGTGCTGCTTGGCGGCGGCCGCCGCCAGTTCCTGCCCAGCGCCGCGGGTGGCAAGCGCACGGACGGCGTCGACCTGACCACGCAGTTCCCGGGCTACACCTACGTGACCACCGGCACCGCGTTCAAGGCCGTGGACCCGGCATCCACCAACAAGCTGCTGGGCCTGTTCAACATGGACCACCTCAACTACGAGCTGGACCGCGTCAAGAACAATGTCGACGAGCCCAGCCTGGCCGACATGACCGAGAAGGCCATCCGCATCCTGCAGAAGAACGGCAACGGCTATTTCCTGATGGTGGAGGGCGGCCGGATCGACCATGCGCTCCATGGCACCAACGCCAAGCGCGCGCTGGAAGACACGATCGCGTTTGACGATGCCATCAAGCGTGCGCTGTCGATGGTGGACCTGTCGAACACGATGATCGTCGTCACCGCCGACCACGACCACACGATGACGATCAACGGCTACTCGCATCGCGGCAACCCGATCCTGGGCACGGCGACGGACATCAAGACCAGGCAGCCAGCCGCCGCGGCCGACGGCCTGCCTTACACCACGCTGGTGTTCGGCAACGGCGGCGGTCCGCGCAAGACCCCGCGCGACAACCCCGCGCTGGTGGACACCACTGCCGACGGCTACCTGCAGGAAGTCGGCGTGAACCTCGGCTCGCCCGGCTCGGAAACCCACGGCGGCGGCGATGTGATGCTGTTCTCGACGGGGCCGGGCAATGCGGCGCTCAAGGGCACCATCGACAACACCAAGGTCTTCAGCGTCGTGAAGTCCGCGCTGGGCCTCTGATGCCGGCCGCGGCCTTGCTGCACGACTGAGTACAGTGTCTTTTGATGCCATGCGCGCGCCGGTTTGCCGGCGTGCGCATTTTCGCTTTCTGAACGGATTCATGAAAACCAAGCAAGCCACTCCCGTCCTCGCACTGCTGCTGGTCTCGGCAGCCTTCACCGCCGTGGCGGCGGAACCGGCCAAGGCCTCCGGCCCCCTGGCGCTGCGCGTGCAGCATGAATTGTCGGCGCTCGGGGCCGACGGCGTGCGCCGCGACATCTACTTCACCGAACGTGTCTACCGCGAGGGCGGCACGGTCTGGATCGAGCGCGAGATCCCGCACGGGGCGCATGACGAAGCCGAGCACGCCAAGGCAGACAAGGGCCACAAGCACATGGACATGTCGGCCGCCGCGCGCTGGATCGAGCGGCAGCCGTCCGGCAAGCTGTCGGTGCGGCTGGTCAGCGATGCCATGCGCAAGACCTTCGAAGTCAGCCCGGCCGAATACGGCAACATCGGCTTCGACGGCTCATGGGCGACCGCCTACCACCTGCTGGATCCGGCGGCGCTCAAGACCATGAGCGCGAGCGGCCCTGCGCGCGGCGGTGTGCAGGAGTACCGCGCCAGGCGCGGCGATGAGCAGGTGACGGTCCAGTGGGACGTGGCCGGCCAGTATCCGCGCCTGGTCCAGTCGCGCAACGCCAGCGGCACTCAGAAGAAGATCACGCGGGTGACCGCAGCTGCCTTGCCGCAACCCGCTCCGTGGAACCGCACACGGCCCTATGCGAAAGGTGAGTACACGGATCTGATGGACTAGTGTCCTGGCCGACGACGACGATCTATCCCGCCTCGACCCGCGCGCAGTAAGCCTCGATGGTCCGCTTCCACGCGGGCCGAGCCAGGCACCGGTCCCGATACGACGCGACTCCCGGATACGGCGCGACCAATCCCTGGTCCTTGATGCCAGAGAGGAGCACGTGCGCCATCAGGATGTCGGCGACGGTGAAATCCTTGGTCGCGACGAAGTCGCGGTCAGCGAACCAGCGTTCCAGGTTCGTCAGCACCCGATTCGCCCAGCCGACCAGGAACTCGCGGTGCTTGCCGCAGCTGCCATCCGCCGTCCAGTCGAGCACCAGCAGGCTGAGCAGCGGCGGCTCGACCGAGTTCATCGCGGCGAAGCACCAGCGCACCACCTGCGCCTCGCCGGCGCGGTCGCCGGGGATCAGGCGTCCGGACTTTTTCGCCAGGTAGACGAGGATGGCGGCGGATTCGGACAGCACCAACCCGTCGTCATCGATCGACGGGATCTGTTCGAAGGGGCTGACCCGGCGATAGGCTTCGGTGTTCAGGTCGTGTGCGGGATGGTCCATGCCGGCCACCTCGAACGGCAGTTGCATTTCTTCGAGCGCCCACAGCACGCGCAGGTCGCGGGTGTGGCCGCGCGCGCCAGCGTTGACCTTCGAAAAGCCGTAGAGCTTGAGCATGGTGACGCTCCTTCGTTGAAGCTGCCGTGCTGCGAAGAGTACCGAGATTCTAACGCTGGCGGGCCCTAGCCAGCGGGCATCGGGGCCCGGTTGCCCCCGGAACGACGGGGACGGCGGGCAGGGCGCCGGCAGCGCTTCGCCGGATCAGGGATTGCATCAATCCTATATTTCCAGTATTGTAGAAATATGGAAGAGAATGATGTCGTCCGCTCCCTTGCAGCATTGGCCCACGGGCTGCGCCTCCAGGTCTTTCGGATGCTGGTCGTCGCCGGCCCGGGTGGCATGACACCCGGCGCGATGGTCGAGCGGCTGGGCGTGCCTGCGGCCACCTTGTCGTTCCACCTGAAGGAACTGGCGCACGCCGGCCTGGTGACGCAGGAGCGCGACGGACGCAACCTGATCTACCGCGCCGCTTTCGCGCATATGAACGCATTGCTCGGCTACCTGACCGCCAATTGCTGCGAAGGCGTCGAGGAAGCCGCGGTTTCCTGTCACTGCTGATGGAGATGTTCCGATGAAGCGCTTTCACGTTCACGTCCATGTCGACGACCTTGGCAAGAGTATTGCCTTCTATTCAAAGCTCTTTGCCGCTGAACCGACGCGAGTCGAGAGCGACTACGCCAAATGGATGCTCGAGGATCCGCGCATCAACTTCGCGATCTCCACGCGCGGCCAGGGGACGGGCGTCGACCATCTTGGTTTCCAGACCGATGACGCCGCCGAGCTTGCCGAACTGAAAGCGCGCGCCGAGGCGGCCGACATGGCGCTGCTGGACCAGGGTGAAACCACCTGCTGCTATGCGCGCAGCGAAAAGCACTGGGTCACCGATCCGCAGGGCATTGCGTGGGAACACTTCCATACGCTGGGCAACGTCCCGGTATTCGGCGAAGGCAAGGCCGAAGCGGCGTCCGCCGAAGGCTCCGCCTGCTGTGCCCCGCGTGCCCCGCGCGGCAAGCCGATCGGGATTGCGGTGAACTCCAACTCGTCGTGCTGCTGAGCACGCTCTCTCCATGACCACCAACGTTCTGATCCTTTGCACCCATAACTCCGCCCGCAGCGTGCTGAGCGAAGGGATGCTCAACCATTGGGCCAGCAAGCTCGGCAAGGATGTGCGCGCCTTCAGCGCCGGCAGCGCACCGAGCGGGCGCCTGAACCCGTTCGCACTGGAAGCGCTGACCAATGCCGGCGTCGACGTGAGCGGCTACCGCAGCAAGAGCTGGGACGAATTCGTCGGCGACAACGCGCCGGAAATGCGGTTCGTGATCACGGTCTGCGACAGCGCCGCGGCGGAACAGTGCCCCTATTGGCCTCGCAGCCCGGTCAAGGTGCACTGGGGCTATGCCGATCCGTCCAACGCCCTGGGCGGCGACGAAGGCAAGCGCCTGGCATTCGAGCTGACGCGCGAGGCCATTGGCTACCGCATGCTGCAACTGCTGGCGTTGCCGCTGGAAAGCATGAGCAATGCGCAGCTGCAGGACGCGCTCAACGCGATCGCGAAGAACTGAAGGCGCCGGAACTCCAATGCATCAGAAAGCCACCACCCACGCCCCCATTTCGACGAAGCCCGCCATTGGCTTCTTTGAACGCTACCTGACCATCTGGGTTGCCCTGTGCATCGTCGTCGGGATTTCGCTGGGGCAGGCGATGCCGGGCGCGTTCCAGGCGATCGGCAGCATGGAGTACGCCCAGGTGAACCTGCCGGTCGGCATCCTCATCTGGATCATGATTATCCCGATGCTGCTGAAGATCGACTTCAGCGCACTGGGCCAGGTGAAATCCCACTGGCGCGGCATCGGTGTGACGCTGTTCATCAACTGGGCGGTCAAGCCGTTCTCGATGGCGCTGCTGGGCTGGCTGTTCGTGCGGCACCTGTTTGCGCCCATGCTGCTCGCCGAGCAGCTCGACAGCTATATCGCCGGGCTGATCCTGCTGGCCGCGGCACCGTGCACGGCGATGGTGTTCGTGTGGAGCCAGCTCTGCAAGGGCGACCCGTATTTCACGCTGTCGCAGGTGGCGCTGAACGATGCCATCATGGTGGTGGCGTTCGCGCCGGTGGTGGCGCTGCTGCTTGGCCTGTCGTCGATCACGGTGCCGTGGGATACGCTGCTGACGTCGGTGGCGCTGTATATCGTGGTGCCGGTGGCAATTTCGCAGGTGCTGCGCAAGCTGCTGCTGAGCAAGGGCGTGGCGCATTTCCAGCGGGTCGTGGGCAAGCTCGGACCGTATTCCATCGCCGCGCTGCTGCTGACTCTGGTGCTGCTGTTCGCCTTCCAGGGCCAGGCCATCATCGAGCAACCGCTGGTGATCGCGCTGCTGGCCGTGCCCATCCTGATCCAGGTGTTCCTGAATTCCGGCCTGGCGTATCTGCTGAATCGGAAGCTGGGTGTGGCGCATTGCGTGGCAGGCCCTTCCGCGCTGATCGGCGCCAGCAATTTCTTCGAGCTGGCCGTGGCGACGGCGATCAGCCTGTTCGGCTTCAAGTCCGGGGCGGCCCTGGCAACGGTGGTCGGCGTGCTGATTGAAGTGCCGGTCATGCTGCTGGTGGTCAGCATCGTCAATCGGACCCAGGGCTGGTATGAGGCGGGGCGCAAGGCCTGACGCTCGCCCCAAGGCAAACAAGAAGAACTGTTCAACGCCCGGCTCTGTTCCGGGCGTTTCTTTTCCGGCCAGGGAGGGTACGGCATGCGTAGCGCCATCGGTGGCAGTCAAGCGACTGCGTCATCTGCCGCACCGGTACGGCTTGGCTTGGTCGTGCCAGCCTTGGGGATAGCGCAGATCGCATCCTGGGGCAGTCTCTACTATTCATTTGCGGTCTTGTCCGGGCCGGTCCAGGCCGAACTGAAAGTCGGGCAGCCGGTTCTCTTCGGTGCCTTCACTCTGGCGCTCCTGGTATCCGCACTGACTGCGCCCCGAACGGGGAGGGCCATTGATCGCTTTGGCGGCAAGCGCATCTTGTGCGCCGGCTCCATCCTGGCCGCGCTGGCGTTGGGAGCGCTGGCCATGGCCAGCAATGTCCCGATGGTGTACGGCGCCTGGATCCTTGCGGGACTGGCCATGCCGATGGCACTGTACGACCCGGCCTTTGCCACCTTGCATCAGCTTGCCCCGGATCGCTACCGCAAGAGCGTTTCGGCGCTGACGCTCTTTGGCGGCTTTGCGAGCACGGTGTTCTGGCCGATTGCCGCGTACCTCAATGCGGAGATCGGCTGGCGGCTGACCCTGGCTGCGTTCGCCGCCTGGCAACTCTTTGTCTGCCTTCCGCTGCATGCGCTGGTGCTGCCTGCGCTTTCGCGACGCAGTTCATCGGCCAGGCCGGAGCAGGCAGCGACAGCACCGCCGGCCGCGCATTCGGATGCGGCGCCGGCGATGCAATTCCATCTGCTGGCCGGCGCGTTTGCCGTCGCTCTTTTTGTCTTCGGCGCATTGTCCGTGCACCTGCTGAACCTGTTGCAGCTTGGCGGTCTTTCCGTGGCCGAGGCGGTCCTGGTCGCCAGCGTGATCGGGCCGATGCAGGTCACCGGCCGCATGATGGAGTTGGCGTTGGCGGGCAGGTTCCGGCCGTCCCAGGCGGGACGGTTCTCTCTGTTGCTGCTTTGCATTGCCCTGGTATTGCTTTCCCTGAGCAGCGGCAGCGTCGTCGGCGGCATTGCCTTCGCTGCGATCTATGGGCTGAGCAACGGCCTTCTGACGATCGTGAGAGGGACATTGCCCGCCGACCTGTTTCCGGGCTATCCCGTCGGCAGCCTGCTCGGGCGGCTTGCGCGGCCCGGGTTGCTGGCGATGGCGGTGGCACCGCTGTGCTATGCGGTCGTGGCGTCGAGCGGTGCGCCATTCGCATGGCGAGCCGTTGCGCTACTGGTACTTGCGGGGCTGGCGCTGACGTTGCTGATCGCGGCAACAAGGACTCGGGTCGCTGAGCCGGGTCCTGCCAGTCTTGAGGGCAACTAGAGATGGGTGACAGTGGGTGCACCGGTGTCGCGCAGCATGATGCCGGCTGCTGTGGGAGGTGTCAGGAATTCTGTGTGCTGAGG
>NZ_JFJW01000163.1:0-16970 GCF_000611125.1 Cupriavidus sp. SK-4 | reverse complement strand
TGGTCTGCTGCGCGGCTTCGCCGGAGGTTGCGGTTTCCACGGTCACGGTCTGCTGCGGCCCCGACTTGAGGTGTCCGGCTTGCTGGGCGCGCACACGCAGGCGCTGCACGGCATTGAAAACCTCCTTCTGCTGGGCCAGAAATGCATCCCCCAGCTTCTGGGTCCAGTCCAGCTTGTCGCCCATTGGCGCAAGGATCTGCGGAAACGCCACCAGCGATTTCACGCTGACGTCCCAGGATTCGTTCTGCACCGCCTTGACTGCGTCGTCACCCTTGAGGTTCGGATGGGCCTTGCTCCAGCGCGCGGCGAGGGCGACTTCCAGCGGGTAGGTGGAGGCCATCAATACCTGTGACAGCAGCGGATCGGGATAGAGCGCGATCGGCGCGACCAGCGCCTCGATTTCTTCCGCCTTGTAAGGCGCGGGTTCCTTCTGGGCCTGCACCGCGCCCTCGCGGGACATCGCCGGCGTGGCCGTACCCGCTGCGGGCGGAGCGGCGCTTTGGCACCCGCCGAGCACAAGCAGGACACAGCAAGCGGTAGTCAGGGCGCGGGGGTTCATGGCGACACCTTCCGCCAGCCGGGAGCCGGATCAAAGGATGTCGTTGCCGCTGCCTTGGTGGCGCTGTTGGTCCCGAGGTCGCGCTCATAGACCTGGCCCTTGTGGCTGACGATGAAGCTCATCACGCCGGTGTCGCCGTAGCGTACCGGCCAGGCCATGACCGCGAAGCCTCCGAACAGCTTGCCATCGACGACATAGTCTAAGCTGCCGCCATCGCCGTGCGCCTCTTGCGCGGTAAGGAGCTTGTAATGGTAGCCGTGGTAGCCCTCCTTGCTTGCATTGCGCGTGCCGGCGTCACGGAAAGCCAGCCCGAGCGGGCTTTGTGGCTCATCCGGTCCGCTCGGCCAGTAGAGCCCGTCGTGCCTGCCCGGTGAACTGGACAGCCTGCCGGCGTAGACGAGCCGTTTCTCGCCATCGTGGGTCGTCTGGGCGTATTCGGTCTGCGCATCGCAGATGGCCCGCATGGTCTGGATCACCGCGAGTTCATTGCGCCCGATGCGGCGCAGGCGCATTTCCCGGGCGCCGGCCAGTGTGTCGAACTGCCAGCCCTTGGCTGACTTGACTAGCGGTACGGGCAGGGTCCATCCGTCGTCGCCCGCGACGATGGACGCGTGCTTGCCCCTTTGTTGCACGCGATGCGCTTGTGCCCAGGCCGTGTTGAACTTGTTCCGCGCTTCGGCGCCGACCGGGGGAATGATGTCGCGGTAGCCGGCGCCCAGCATGGCTCGCATGGCCGTCTCGTCGTCATTGAGGACCGCCTGGCCAAAGGCCGCCATGGCTGCATCCGGCGAGTCGAAAGCCTGGCGCGCGAAGGCATGCGTCGCACCAAACAGGCAGATGCAGCTCAGCGCGGCGAGGAGCCCGCAAGAAAATCTCGGCAGTCTTGCCATGGCCCAGTCCCTGAGCGTCATGATTTGCCAGCGCGCTGGTCGCATGGGAAGGCGCCACCTGGCGTAAATGGTCAGCCCCGGGCTGCGGGTCGCGTTCGGGCACGCAGGCGGATCGACGTATGCGGCCTGATCGCGGCGGTGGAAAGTGCGGTGCAGCATGGGTCGGGGCTCCGATTCAAAGCAAGAGCGGCACGCCGGTCATAAAGAATATTGGCGATGTAGATGACGCCGCGGTCGCGATTGCCGCAAGCAGTGGGGCGAGCGGTGTCCAGCAAGCCTGGATGCGGCGCCCCCTTCGCAATGACCTCCCTTGTGCTAAGGTTTATATGACCTTTTCTGAGGAAATGCCAGTGTGGCGCTGACGACGCCGGGCAATAGAGGCGACGCGATGGGACTGGTACGCTTGAGCATCGAAGGACGCTCGGTCGAAGCACCGGCAAACTGCTCCATCCTGCAGGCCTTCCTGCATGCGGGGGAAACGCTTGTCGAAGGCGTCGGCTGCATGGGCCAGGGGGTGTGCGGCTCATGCCGCGTCATGGTGCGGCGCAACGGCGACCAGGATGTCAAGACCGCGCTCGCCTGCGAAACGCTGGTCGAAGACGGCATGCAGGTCGCGTTCCTGGATTACTTCACGGCGTCGGAGCGGCACGTCTATCGTATTGAGGAGATCGGCGACAGCTGGGACGCCTTGCAAACAATCTCTGAAGTATTCCCGGAGGCCGCCCATTGCCGTCACTGCAGCGGATGCGACCGGGCCTGTCCGAAGGGACTCGATGTTCAAGAGGGCGTGAGGTTCGCTGTGGAGGGCAAGCTGACCGCCTCGGGCCAGGTGTTCGACGAATGCGTCATGTGCAACCTGTGCACGCTGGCCTGCCCCGAGCACATCCGGCCCAACCATCTCGGCCTGTTCGTGCGGCGGATGATCGCGGCGCAGACGCTGCGGCCGGCCAATCTCATGCTGCGCCTGCAGCAGATCGAGAGCGGCGCGATGACGATCGACTTCGACGCACCCGGCGCGCAGCCGCCGCGCTGACGGGACGAACCATCATGCCGGCTGGTATCCCCTACGAAGAGGCGCGCAAGCGCTACCGTCCCGGTGTGGCGCCCGCGGTGCGCGGCGATGACATCTCCGTCGAAGCACTGCTAAAGGCCTATCACCCCGACCACGGGCCCAATGCGCGCGTCGCGCTGGCCGTCGGCGTCAACCGCGGCGAGCCTTGTCAGCCGGATCTCGCGCGCTATCTGCAAGCCAACGCGCTGATCGACGACGTCGACATTGCCGGGGCGCAACTCGTATCCACCGATGTGCTGATCATCGGCGGGGGCGGTGGCGGCTGCGCGGCGGCGCTGACCGCGGCCAGGCAAGGCGCGCAGGTAATTCTCGCCACCAAGCTGCGCCTCGGTGACAGCAACACCGTGATGGCCGAAGGCGGGATCCAGGCAGCCATCGGCGAGGACGACAGTCCCCAATTGCATTTTGAGGACACCTTGCGCGCCGGCCACTTCTGCGGCGAGCCCGAGCTGGTCGCGCAGATGGTGATGGACGGACCCGACGTGATCCGCTGGCTGATCCGACTGGGCATGATGTTCGACCAGGAGGAGGACCGGCCCCTCGGCGGCAATCTCCTGCGCAAGAAGCCCGGGGGGGCATCGGCCGCGCGCATTCTCTCCTACCGCGACTACACCGGGCTGGAAATGATGCGCGTGTTGCGCGAGGCGGTGGACCTGGAGCCGGGCATCGCGGTGTGGAACCGCTGCCCCGCCGTCGAGCTGCTGTCCGACGAGCGGGGGCGCTGCGCCGGGGCGGTGATCTACAACCTCGAATGGCGAACCTTCGTGCTGGTGCGCGCGCGCGCCGTGATTCTCGCCACCGGCGGGGCGGGGCGCCTGCACCTGAATGCATTCCCGACGTCGAACCACTACGGGGCCACCGCAGACGGCCTGGTGCTGGCCTATCGGATCGGGGCGCGCCTGCGCGAGCTCGACTCGTTCCAGTACCACCCCACCGGCATCGCCTACCCAACCCACCTGGCAGGCGGCCTGATCTCGGAAGCCGCCCGCTCGGCCGGCGCGAAGCTGATCAACGGCGAGGGCGAGCGTTTCGTCGATGAACTCAAGCCACGGGACATCGTGGCCTCGGCGATCCTGCGCGAATGCGCGCAGGGGCGCGGCATCGAGCGGGACGGCCAGGTCGGTGTCTTCCTCGACACGCCGACGCTGGAAATGGAAAACCCCGGCATCCTAGAGAAGCGGCTCGTGACGCTGCGCCATCTCGCCCACAAGTGCGGGCAGGATGCGTCCCAGGAGCCTTTCCTTGTCTACCCGACCCTGCACTACCAGAACGGCGGCGTTGCCATCGACAAGGAGGGCGCGACCAGCGTGCCAGGGCTCTATTGCGTTGGCGAGGTCACGGGCGGCATTCATGGGCGCAACCGGCTGATGGGCAACGCGCTGCTCGATATCCTGAGCATGGGCCGGCGCGCGGGTGCCAGCGCGGCGCAAGCCGGGCGCAGCGTCATGGCCGCGCGCGCCGGAATCGGCCACGTGCACGCCTGGCAGCGGGAATTGATGCTGGCCGGGCTGCCCCTGCATGTCAAGGCACCGCAACTGTTCCCCGGCTATGCGAATTTCGATCTGCGCGTCGACGCAGGGTTGCGCACCGGCGCGTGGGGCCGGGCGGTCGGCGGCACCCGGTAGTGCGGGGCATGGAGCGCGCGATGGAACAGCTCAATCAGGTTCTGCTCAACGAGGACATCCGGGTCGGCGCCGACCTGGATGCCTGGCTGGCCCGCGGCGGCGGGGAGGGGCTGGCCCGGGCGCTGCGCGAGCCGGCTGCGGTCATTGCCGAGATCGAGCAGGCCGACCTGCGAGGGATGGGTGGCGCCGGCTTCGCGACGCATCGCAAATGGGCACCGGTGGCTGCCGCGGCAGCTGCCGACAAATACATCATCTGCAATGGCAACGAAGACGAGCCGGGGACGTTCAAGGACCGCTTCCTGCTTGAGCACACACCGCACCAGGTGATCGAGGGCGCGCTGATCGCCGCGGCCGCCACCCGCGCCAACCACGTGGTGCTGTACGTCAATCCCCATCAGCCGCTGTCGCTGGCGCGGGCGCGCGAGGCGGTGCAGCAATGGCAGGCACACCCGCAGTTCGCCGAGCTGGCCGGGCTGGTCGGCGGACCGGTATCGCTTTGCGTCCTGCCCAGCTCTGGCTTGTATATCGGCGGCGAGGAAACCGCGGTCATCGCGAGCGTCGAGGGCGGGTTTCCGTTTCCGCGCCGCAAGCCGCCGTTTCCCGCCGAACACGGCGTGCATGGCGCACCGACCGTCGTCAACAACACCGAGACGTTGGCCCACGTACCGGGCATCTTGCGCAACGGTGCCCAGTGGTATCGCAGCCTCGGCATCGGCCATGCCGCGGGAACCAAGCTGTATTCGCTCTCGGGCGATGTCTTGCGGCCTGGCCTGTACGAGCTGCCGATGGGAACGAGCCTTGAAACCCTGGTGTTCCGGCATGGCGGCGGGATGCTCCAGGGCAAGGAGTTCAAGGCGGTCTTCACGGGCGGTCCCTCCAATACGCTGCTGACCAAGCGCGATCTCGATGTGGCGCTGGACTTCGACTCCGTGCGGCAACGGCGTTCGCGGCTGGGAACCGGTGCGATGATCGTGGTGTCGGAAGGGACCAGCATCGTCCGCAAAGTCGCCGAGTACGTGAGCTTCTTCGCCCAGGGCTCGTGCGGCCAGTGCCCGCCGTGCAAGGGCGGGACCTTCCAGCTGATGCGCCTGCTGAACCGGATCGATACTGGCCGCGGCGTGCGCGCGGACCTGGAATCGTTGGAAAACCTGTGCCGCATCCTTCCGGGCAGCGGGCGCTGCGGCCTGATCGACGGCGCCGTGACGGTGGTAGACAGTTCCCTCCATCAGTTCCGGGAAGAATACGAGGCGCTCCTGATGGCATAGGTCCGGCAGCGAGCATCCGGTTTGCGAGGCGTCGCGCCATGCGAGCGCGCTGCCGCGCGCAGCGATGTCTTAGCGTCTTGTGGGTTCGCCGAACGGCGGCCAGGCGGCTTTTCCAATGGATGCGATGGGCGAGATCACGGAGCCAACCATGCACTACATTGCACGTTATTCGTTGTGCTTGTCGATGGCTTTAGTCGGGGCCTGCGGCAACCGCGAGCAGCCGCCAGCGCCGGCAAGCGGTACAACACCCGTCGCCGCCGGCAGTGAAGCGGTTGCCATACCGCCACCCCAGCGAGCCGATGATATGCCGCAGCAGGCTGGACCTGGCCGCTATCAGATCGTGAGTCAACCCCAGGTCCGCGCAGGCCCCTTCTTGCTCGACACCCAGACGGGTCGCATCTGGCAGTTGCGGGAATTCCCCGGACTTGAAGGCGCACCGAGTGCATGGCGCGAGATGACGATCATCGATGACAGGGGCGCAATGGGGATCACGACGGCGCAGTTCCAGAAACTCTATCCGCCGCGGCATGCTGCGCCGCGGCGGCGGTAGCGGGCGTGCCCTGATGCCAAAGTCGCCGACGGCAGTCTTCAGCGCGGCAGGAAGAAGAAGGTGAGGGCGAGGGCAAAATAGACGACCAGGAGCTGCGTGCCCTTGAACCAGTCGGCGTGCCCGTCGCTCGCCATTTGCGCCGTGACCAGCACGGACAGGACCACCATCAAAACCAGGGCGGGACGAAAGGCCAGGTCCATCGGGGCCGGACCGATAAAATGGCTCGTCAGTACCAGCACCGGCGCGACAAACAGTGCCACCTGGACGCTCGAGCCGACCGCAATGGAGAAAGACAGGTCCATGCGATTCCTCAAGGCTGCGGTAATGGCCGATGCATGCTCGGCCGCATTTCCGAGGATCGCCACCACAAAGGCACCAACGAATATGTCGCTGAGGGCGTAGGTGCGCATCATGGGGCCGAGCGCACCCACCATGATCTCGCTCATCCACGCCGTCCCTACGGTGGCTGCCGCCAGTATCGCTATCGCCCGCGCTACGGACGAGGAGGGCGGGTCCTCCACGCCTTCCGGAGCAACCGCCTTTGCTTCGTATGCGCCGCGGAACAGCGCGGGGTGAGTGACCAGCGAGAACACCAGGTACAGCGCATAGACGACCAGAAGCGCGATGGAAATCCAGGCGCTGAGCCGGTACAGCACGGCTGTCGTGCCTTCTACCGCTTCAAAGCTGGCAGGCAGGATCAGCGCGATCGCCGACAATATGAGCATGGTCGCCTGGGAACGCGCGCCGCGCGGGTTGAAGCTTTGCTCGGGATAGCGAATGCCGCCTGCGAGCATCGCGGCGCCAAACACCAGCAGCATATTTCCGACAATGGAACCGACGATGGTGGCTTCCACCACCTGATGGAGGCCGGCACGCAAGGCGACAAGTGCGATGATAAGTTCAGCCGCATTGCCGAATGTCGCATTTAGCAGCCCCCCGACCGCTTCGCCCATGCGCTCCGCGAGTTGCTCTGTGGCATGGCTCATCCGCCCGGCAAGCGGCAGGATGGCCAGGGAGGAAGCGATAAAGATCAGGAGGTGGTGATCGGAAGCAAGGAATTCCAGGGCGATTGCGATCGGCACAAAGATCAGAAGCAAATTCATCCACATGGATTGCCTCCTTCTTCCGGTGATGACAGCTCGTCCTCGAACGGTCCTTTTATCTCCCACCGGGGTTGCAGGCAAGAGACAAAACAGCTTTGTACAGCCGCGGGTAGTTCGATCAGGCCGATCGACTCACCTGATCGGTTGCCCGACGGCAAGGAGGTTGCCCTCGCTGTCTCTGAACCAGGCACCTTTCTCGCCTATGCCACCCTTGGACGGGTAGTTCCCCTGGACCTCGGCGATCCCATTGGTGGTCTTGAGGCCGGGAAGATCGTATTCTTCGAACACGACTCCCTGCTGCCGTAGCTCGCCAACGGTTGCCTGGATGTCATCGACCTCCCAGGCCATTTGTGTGTGACTGCCAGAGGCCGAGCCAGCCGACTCGAAAAGTACGAAGTAGCTGTTGCCGCACTTGTAGCGCAGGCCGCCGGGCCGTTCCTCGACTGGCTCAAGACCGAGCTTGCTCGAGTAGAAGGATCTCGCTCGTGCGAGGTCCTGCGCAGGTATCCTGGCCGCGACGTCACTGTTCTGAAGCATGGGAAACCCTCCTGGTCAAGGCTGGACCTGTGACTAGCTTAGGCGTGGGACGGGCGCTAGAGAAAGGGGTATCAGCATGACGGTACTGGTTCTGGGATTGATCATTTTTCTGGGTTCGCACTCGGTACGTATGGTTGCCGACCCATGGCGCACCGCGCAGATTGCCAGGCTCGGCCCCCGTCGCTGGAAAGGCTTGTACACCGTGGTTTCGATTGCCGGCCTGGCGCTGGTTGTCTGGGGCTACGGCCTGGCCAGCGCGGATCCTGTGGTGGTCTGGACGCCGCCGGTGTGGGGGCGGTACGTTGCCGCGTTACTCGCGATCCCGGCCTTTGTGCTGATTGCGGCGGCATATGTGCCTCGCAACCGCATCAAGGCTGCGCTTGGTCATCCGATGCTGGCAGGCGTGCAGGCCTGGGCGCTGGGGCACCTGCTTGCCAACGGAACACTCGCCGCAGTGGTGCTGTTTGGCGCGTTCCTGGCGTGGGCGGTGGCGGACTTCGTGTCAGCGCGCCGGCGGGACCGGGAAGCAGGAACCAGCTACCCGACCGGGACACCTGCGCGTGATGCATTGGTGGCGGTCGTGGGGCTGGCAGGCTGGGCGCTGTTCGGATTCGTGCTTCACGCATGGATGACCGGCGTGCGGGCGTTCGGGTAAGCGAAAAATCGGGCGGTTAGCATGGACATGTCGGGCAGCGCTTCATCCCGGCAGAGCAAAGGGATTAAATCCGGTGCGTTGATAGCCCTCCGCCGTCACAGCATCGTCCAGCGCCAGGGTGGCAAGGTCATCGGCCACGGCCTCGGCCTGCGGGTCGCGTTCCAGCGAGATGACCTTCAGGTAGCCGTGGCACACGCCGCAGCTTTCGGCACGCACAGTGGCTTCGGGGGTGTCGAAGCTGAGGTAGTCAAGCTCCGAGGCGTCGCCGCAGTTGGTGCATTTCGCCCGCACCATGTGCCACTGGCTCTCGCAGAGCGCGCAATGCAGATAGCGCATGCGCTGGCGATCGCCGATCAGGATCAGGCTTGCCACGGGGGCAGTGCCGCAGACCGGGCAGGAGGCGTGCTCGGCCGGGCCGCTGTCGGGCACGGGAGCCGCCCGCGCGGCGCTGGCGCATTGCAGCGAGAGGGCAGCCCAGAGGAAGGGTGCGATTGCCGCCGGCACCGCGTCAAAGCGGCCCTCGGTCAGCGCCTGGGCGGCGCCAAGGCGCGCATCCGCAGGGAGGGCGCGCAGCGCCGCAAGATGCGGGGCGACCGGGGCGGGAACATCGTGCGCGATCCGCTCGATCAAACGATCAAGCAGGGCGCCCCAATGCCCCTCCTGCGGGATGGCCCTGGCGTCTGCCGGGCCGGACCCACCGGCCTCGGGCACAAGCGAGGCCTGTACCTCGGCCACGCGGGCGGCCAGACGCAGGTAATCGGCAAGGTCGTGCCCATCGGCCAGTGCGCGCAGGCGCGCGGCGCGGCGGCTGTAAAGACCGGCAAGGTCTGGCTGGATCAGCGGGGTGAAATGGAGGGAGGCCGCGTTCGACGGCAGTGTTGCCGGCGTTGTCTGATGCTGGTTCATGCCTCGTTCCCCTTTGCTTCCGCCGCTTTCGACTCCTTCGCCTTCAACTCGCCATACCAGCGGTCATGGTGCTGCCTGGCCCAGGCGCGCGAGACGTAGCCCGTCACCATGCCCGTGATCGAGCCGCGGACCCAGATCGCCAGATAGATGTGGCCCACGATCAGCAGGATCAGGCCGATCCCCGCGACGGAATGAGCCAGGATCGCCAGGCGGAGCACGGGAATCGGGAAATACTCGGCGAAATAGGCGCGCCACATGATCAACCCGGAGATCAGCAGGGCCAGGATCGAAGCCATGATGAGCCAGAACAGCACCTTCTGGCCGGCGTTGTACTTGCCGATCTGCAGCGGTTCGCCGCCATGCTGGTTCAGCAGCACCTCCCTGGCGCGGCGGAACCAGATCGCGTCGGTGCGCGCGGGCATGTTGTAGCCGACGAAGCGCCAGAACATGTAGCAAAGCCCCGCGAAAACCGCGATGCCCAGGAACGGGTGGAGCAGCCGCGCCATCTGCGGCGTGCCAAGGAGGCCGCTCAGCCAGCTCACCGTCGGGAAGAACCACGAGATTCCCGAAACCGCCGCGAGGAAGAAGCAGAACACAATCGCCCAGTGACACAGCCGCTCGGCGAATTTGGTGCGTAGGATCAGGTCGTTGTTGGTTGCCATTGCCGCTCTCCGCTTATGCCGCGCCGTCGGTCGGGGCGTCGTGATCGTCTGTTTCGGTGGTGTTGGGGCCGACCGCCATGAAATGCGCCGCCATGCCCACGACCGCCGCCGCGCCGACGAAGCCGGCGACGGGCTTCAGCCCATCCTTCCAGCCCGAGACCACGGAGCTGATCTCCGGGTCCTTCGGCAAGCCCGCGTAACGCTTCGGGTCGTCGGCATGTTGCAGCACATACATCACGTGGGTACCGCCGACCCCCGCCGGGTCATACAGGCCTGCCTTGTCATAGCCGCGCTCGTTCAATTCGGTCACGCGCTCGGCGGCGAGGGACTGCATCTCAGCCTTCGAGCCGAAGGCGATGGCGCCGGTCGGGCAGGTCTTGACGCAGGCAGGCTCCTGCCCGACCGAGACGCGGTCCGAGCACAGCGTGCACTTGTAGGCCTTGTTGTCCAGCTTGGAAATACGCGGCACGTCGAAGGGGCAGCCCGCGACGCAATAGCCGCAGCCGATGCACAGGTCGGACTGGAAGTCGACGATGCCGTTGGCATACTGCACGATGGCGCCGGGCGCCGGGCAGGCTTTCAGGCAGCCGGGATCCTCGCAATGCATGCAGCCGTCCTTGCGGATCAGCCATTCCAGCTTGCCCGCCTGGTCCTCATGCTCGGTGAAGCGCATCAGGGTCCAGGTGTTGGGCGACAGGTCGCGCGGATTGTCGTAGACACCGACATTCTCCTGCACGTCGCCGCGCAGGTCGTTCCATTCGTTGCAGGCGACCTGGCACGCCTTGCAGCCGATGCAGATCGACACGTCGATCAGCTTGGCCACTTCCATCTGATGGTCGCGGATGCGAGGGGCGGGAGTCAGCTCTGACGAGGCCGAGCTACGGATGATGTTCTGCGAGTTCATGCTTGTGCTCCCGCCACTTTTTCAATGTTTACGAGGAATGCCTTGAACTCCGGCGTTTGCGAATTGGCGTCGCCGACACCCGGCGCGAGCGTATTGGCGAGATAACCCTTGCGGGTCGCCCCCTCGAAGCCCCAATGGCAGGGGATGCCGATCTGATCGACCGCCTGCCCGGCCACCTGGAGCGTGCGCATGCGCTTGGTCACCACGGCCTTGGCAGTGATGTAGCCGCGCTTGGTCGTGATCTTCACCGTGTCGCCATGGGCGATGCCCTTGTCCGCGGCCAGCTTCTCGCCGATCTCGACGAATTGCTCGGGCTGGAGCATGGCGTTCAGGTGCGAGTGCTTGGTCCAGTGGCGGAACAGTTCCGTGATGGAATAGGTCGTGGCGACATAGGGAAACTCGGTGCGGTTGCCCATCCGCTGCGCATCGTTCTGGAAGATGCGGGCGGTCGGGTTGTGGGTGACCTTGTCGTGCAGGGGGTTCCTGGCGATCGGGCTTTCGACCGGCTCGTAATGCTCGGGGAAGGGGCCGTCGATCATGCCGCCGACGGAGAACAGGCGCCCCACGCCTTCGGGCAGCATGATGAAGGGTCCGACGGGCGTGCCGGGCGCCGCAGTGAGCGGAAAGTCGGGCACGTCAGCGCCCACCCATTTCTCGCCGTTCCAATGCAGGATCTGGCGCTTGGGGTCCCAGGGGTTCCCCATCTCGTCCATCGAGGCACGGTTGTAGAGGATGCGGCGGTTCGCAGGCCACGACCAGGCCCAGCCCGGCGTGTTGCCGAGGCCGGTGTCGGTGTTGTCGCGCCTGGCCATCTGGTTGCCCGCCTCGGTCCAGGAACCGGCGAAAATCCAGCAGTAGCTTGAGGTGGTGCCGTCGTCGCGCAGCTGCGCGAACGAATCCAGCAACTGGCCCTTGCGCAGGATCTTCTTCCCGGTCTCGTCGAACACGTCTGCCAACGCGTAGCCGTTGGCTTCCTTGGCCATTTCCTCGGGATGGGGACTGTGCGGATCGTGATAGGTCGCCTCGTCCCAGGTCATGTGCAGCACCTGTTCCGGGCAGGCGCCGCCTTCCTTCTCGTAAAGCCGCCGCAGCTCCATCATGATGCCGCCGAGGATGGCCGGATCATGCCGCGCCTCTCCCGGCGGCTGCTGTCCCGCGTAGTGCCATTGCAGCCAGCGACCGGAGTTCACCACCGTCCCGTCTTCTTCTGCAAAGCAGCTGGACGGCAGCCGGAAGACCTCGGTCATGATCTCTTCGGTCTTGACGTCGTTGAACTTGCCTTCGTTGCGCCAGAAGTTGGAGGTCTCGGTCACCAGCGGGTCGATGACCACGAGGAACTTCAGTTTCGACAGCGCTGCCGAGGTCTTGTTCTTGTCAGGCATCGCCGCCAGCGGGTTGAACCCCTGGACCACATAGCCGTTGACCTTGCCCTCGTACATCAGGTCGAAATAGGCCAGCATGTCGTAGCTGCGGTCCCACTTTGGCAGCAGGTCAAAGGCCCAGTTGTTTTCCGCCGTGGCATGCTCGCCGAACAGGTTCTTCTGCAGTGAGACGAAGAACTTGGGCAGGTTCTTCCAGTAGTTCACCTGATCGGGCAGGACGGCCTTGGGCGTGGCATCGGCCAGGTATTGCTTCAGGGTCTGCTGCTTGTCGGTGGGCAGGTCCATGTAGCCCGGCAGCCGCACCGACAGCAGGCCAAGGTCGGTATAGCCCTGGATGTTGGAGTGTCCGCGCAGCGCATTCACGCCGCCGCCGGACATGCCGACATTGCCCAGCAGCAGCTGGATCATCGCGGCGCCGCGGATAATCTGCGCGCCGCCGGTATGGTGCGTCCAGCCGAGCGCGTAAAGCCAGGTCAGCGTCTTGTCCTTCGCCGAGCAAGAGCCGACGATCTCGGCGATCTGCAGGAAGTCGGCCTTCCGGACGCCGGTGATCTCCTCGACCTTCTCGGGCGTGTAGCGTGACACGTGCTGCTTCAGCAGGCTCAGCACGCAGCGTGGATGGCGCATCGAGGGATCGCGTTTCGCGTTCCCCGCCGCGTCGAGCTCATAGTTCCAGGAGGATTTGTCGTAGACGAGCTTCTGTGGATCGAAGCCCGAGAACAGCCCTTCGTCGAAGCCGAAATCCTCGCGCACGATCAGGGGCGCATTGGTGTAGGCGCGCACATAGTCGTGCTGGATCTTGTCGTGCTGCAGCAGCCAGTTGACCATGCCCATCAGGAAGGCCGTGTCCGAGCCCGCCCGGATCGGCGAGAAGATATCGGCAACCGAGGCGGTGCGGTTGAAGCGCGGATCGATGACGATGACCTTGGCCTTGTTCTTGATCTTGGCCTCGATCACCCATTTGAAGCCGACCGGATGGGCCTCGGCCGGGTTGCCGCCCATGACCATGACGACATTGGCGTTCTTGATGTCCACCCAGTGGTTGGTCATCGCGCCGCGGCCGAAGGACGGCCCCAGTGCCGAAACCGTTGGCCCGTGGCACAGGCGTGCCTGGCAGTCCAGCGCCAGCATGCCGAGCGAGCGGGCAAACTTGAAGTCGAGAACCCCGGTTTCATTGGACGCCGCCGACGAGGCGAGCATGCCCGAACTCAGCCAGCGGTTCACCAGCTGTCCCTTCTCGTTGCGCGCGATGAAGTTCTTGTCGCGGTCGTCCTTCAGCAGGCGGGCGATGCGCCTGGTCGCATCGTCCCAACTGATGCGCACCCACTCCTTCGACCCTGGCGCGCGGTATTCCGGATACTGCAGCCGGTTTTTCGAATGGACGATGTCCAGCAGCCCCGCGCCCTTGGGGCAGAGCGAACCACGACTGACGGGGTGATCGGGATCCCCCTCGATGTGGAAGATGCGAGGCTTCGCGTTTTTGGCGCCGTCACCCAGCGAATACATCAGCAGGCCGCACCCGACCGAGCAATAGGTGCAGTTGTTGCGCGTCTCTTTGGCACGCAGCAGCTTGTAGGGGCGCACGCCGGCAGGAGCCTGCGCCCAGGCTGTACCCAGGCCCAGTGCCGAGGCCGAGACGGCAACAGATCCAAAGCCAAGGATCTTGAGGAACTGTCGACGTCCGATATTGGTGGTGTAAGTCATCGTGGTCTCATCGTCATTTCTTCTTCCGCCCATCCCTGCTGCCAGGGGTGGGGGCGATCGCATTCGAGACCCGCAGCTTCATTTGGGCGCACGTATCCCCGGGGCGCCCGGATCGCGATCGATCACGCGGATGCCCCGTCCGGCACGCCCCTGAGGCGCACGCGCAAGAGGATGACCAACCACAAATGACGTCGCGTCGCCGGTCACGACGCGACGTCATCCGTGCCGGTTTTCCGCGCGCACGGCTCCACGAGCGGAGAAATGCCGCTCAGGTTCGAATGCAGATTAATTTGGATAAGCGATGAGAATGAGCCCGAAACGCCCTGCGGATTGCCCTGCAGATGCGCGGCCCCACCGGGGCACGACGTCGGGACGGGTATCGCTCGCTGAGGAGCGTAGCACGACCGGCCCATTACTCCAAATAGGGGAAAATCCGGTTCGGCGCGGGCAGCTTATGCCCTCTGGGAGAGTCACGCTTGACTTCCATGCCGGCCGTTTCTACCAATGATATTGAACAGAACAGCAATTGGCCTGCGCCGCTGGCATTCCTGCATGCGGCGTGGGCCTGAAGGATCTTTGCACTCCATAGGCTGGCAGAGGCCAGATGAGTGATCATGCAAGAGCAGACATTTCGCGCCCTGCTGTACCGCTACTTCTTCTTCGGCTGGCTATTCCGGGACGCCAGCAAGGGCAACCGCGCTGAACGAGCCCTCGCCTGGCATTTCAACAAGGCGCGCGCGCATTGGCTGTTAACGTACATGCGGCGCTGGCTCTGGTGCGGTATCTGCTTCTATGCGCTGGGTAGCGTGGTGGAACTGGTGCTGTCCGCGCCTGCGCTGTCCGCGATCTTCTACGTGCCCGGCGCGCTCTGCGTGCCGGTCAATGTTGTCATCGTGGTGGTCTGGATCGGCCTGAAGACGCTGCCCGGGCCGCTGTAGGCTGCGACCGGCTGCTCCTGCGCCTGGCGTCTTCATGGTGTTCTCTACCGGGCCACACGTACAGCTTCTGCATGGAAGCGCACAAGAAAATGTTTGATGAGAACCCCGCGAGCTGTCTCGCCGGACAAAAAACGCCAACCCGTATGGGTTGGCGTTTTGCTTGGGGTATTACCGGGATCAGAACTGGTTCATGGTGTTGTCTTTACCCGCCGCTTTCAGGGCCGCTTCGCCGCTGAAATACTCCTTGTGGTCGTCGCCGATGTCCGAACCAGACATGTTCTGGTGCTTGACGCAGGCGATGCCCTGACGGATTTCCTTACGCTGCACGCCAGCCACATAACCCAGCATGCCCTGGTCGCCGAAGTATTCCTTGGCCAGGTTGTCGGTCGACAGTGCGGCGGTGTGGTAGGTCGGCAGCGTGATCAGGTGGTGGAAGATACCTGCTTCGCGCGACGCGTCTTCCTGGAAGGTCCGGATCTTTTCGTCGGCAAGCTTCGCCAGTTCGGTCTGATCGTATTCCACGCTCATCAGCTGCGCGCGGTCATATGCCGACACATCCTTGCCCGCGGCTTTCATTGCGTCATACGCCTGCTGGCGGAAGTTCAGGGTCCAGTTGAACGACGGGCTGTTGTTGTACACCAGCTTGGCGTTCGGGATGACCTTGCGAATCTCGCTGACCATGCCGCCGATCTGGGCGATATGCGGCTTTTCGGTTTCAATCCACAGCAGGTCAGCGCCGTTTTGCAGCGCGGTGATGCAATCCAGTACGCAGCGCGCTTCGCCCGTGCCGGCGCGGAACTGGAACAGGTTGCTGGGCAGGCGCTTGGGACGCAGCAGCTTGCCGTCGCGCTTGATGATAACGTCACCATTGCCCAGTGCGTCGGCCGACAATTCTTCGCAATCGAGGAAGGAATTGTATTGGTCGCCCAGGTCGCCTGGCGTGTTGGTCACGGCGATCTGCTTGGTCAGGCCTGCGCCCAGCGAGTCGGTACGGGCCACGATGATGCCGTCGTCCACCCCCAGTTCCAGGAAGGCGTAGCGGATGGCGCGGATCTTGGCCAGGAAGTCCTCATGCGGCACGGTGACCTTGCCATCCTGGTGGCCGCACTGCTTCTCGTCGGACACCTGGTTCTCGATCTGGATGCAGCATGCGCCTGCTTCAATAAACTGCTTGGCCAGCAGGTAGGTGGCTTCGGCGTTGCCGAAACCCGCGTCGATGTCCGCGATGATGGGCACCACGTGGGTGACGTGGTTGTCGATTTTTTCCTGGATGGCGGCCTTGGCAGGGCCTTCGGCCGCGTCCAGCTGGCGGAACAGACCGCCCAGTTCACGGGCGTCAGCCTGGCGCAGGAAGGTGTACAGCTCGCGGATCAGCGCGCTGACGGAGGTTTTTTCGTGCATCGACTGGTCCGGCAGCGGGCCGAACTCGGAGCGCAGCGCGGCCACCATCCAGCCGGACAGGTAAAGGTAGCGACGCTCGGTGCTGTTGAAGTGCTTCTTGATGGAGATCATCTTCTGCTGGCCGATGAAGCCGTGCCAGCAGCCCAGCGACTGGGTGTACTTCGACGAGTCGGCATCGTAGGCGGCCATGTCGGCGCGCATGATCTTGGCAGTGTACTTGGCGATGTCCAGGCCCGTTTTGAACTTGTTCTGGGCACGCATGCGGGCGGCATACTCGGGATTGATGGCGTTCCAGGCACTGCCGTGGTTCTCTTTCAAACCAGCAACTGCCTTAATGTCGTCTTGATACTGGGCCATGTGAATTTCCTAAGAATGAAGCGAGTTTGAAAAAATGGTTGGGTGTGCTGAGGGATGTCGAAGCAAGCAGCGTGGTCTCATTGTAGGGCCTTCTTGATGCGTCGCGGCAAAGTCTTATATAAGACATAAGAGTTGATTTTTCCTTATTTTTCAATGAGATAGACGGTGAATTTCTCAATGTGGAACGATTTTTCAGGGAACGAAAAATAGCGCTGGGGGAAACGCGGAGTGAATTCCACAATGTGAAACGCGCTTTCAGTTGTCGGAGGCGGGGGCGAGCAAGGATGGCTCGAGCATCGATAGCTGGGGATTTTGTAGACGTCTGTTCCAACGAACGGTGTCATGAGCCGGCGCAGCAGTGGCTTTCTTCGTGTCTGCTTCCCATTACTCCAAATAGGGGAAAATCCGGTTCGGCGCGGGCAGGTTATGCCCATTGCATTACACACAAGTCACTCGTGAC
>NZ_JFJW01000162.1:0-8747 GCF_000611125.1 Cupriavidus sp. SK-4 | reverse complement strand
CCCCCCGCCCCCCGACCACCACCTATATTGGTAGAATTCGGACAACGGTCGCGCTGCGCGCGTCGGAGGTTGAAATCATGACCATGTCTACCACGCTGGCGAGATGCCTGAGCAAGAAGCAGAGCCAGTTCGACACCGTTCGGCACCCCTACAGCCTCAGCAGCATGGCCACTGCGCAGGCCGCACACATTCCCGGAGACCGATTGGCCAAGACCGTCCTGCTGGAAGACGGCAGCGGCTACGTCGCAGTCGTGATTCCGTCGACTCACCACCTGAAACTGTCGGAGATCTGCGAGCAGACCGGCCGCAAGCTGTCGCTGGCGCATGAGGATGGCGTGCGCGAGGTGTTCCGCGACTGCGACCATGGCGCGATCCCGCCGGTTGGCATGGCGTACGGCACGCAGACCTGGCTCGACGACAGCCTGCTCACGCACCCCGACGTCTATTTCGAGGCGGGCGACCACCAGGAACTGGTGCACATGAGCACCGAGCAGTTCCTCGACCTGATGGCCGACGCGCGGCGCGGGCATTTTGCGCACAGGATGATGTAGGGTCCTGCCCTGGCAGGCCACGCGGCCGGCGCTTGCCGGCCGCTTTTCTTTTGCGTTGGCGATCGCTTCACCAGGCCGCTCACGCGCGGATGGCAAAAAGCTGCCGCCGCCGGCCACGCTGACCGGCGAAGGATCCTGGTTCAATCGCGGACCCGGCCCCGTCAGGCGAATGACAGCCCTGACGGGGCCCAGCCACCGCTCAAGCGACCTCGAACCGGTCGAGGTTCATCACCTTGACCCAGGCGGCGACGAAGTCCCGGACAAATTTCTCCTGCGCGTCCTCGCTTGCGTAGACCTCGCAAAGCGCCCGCAACTGGGCATGCGAACCGAACACCAGGTCGACCCGGGTACCAGTCCACTTCTTCGCACCGGTCTTGCGGTCACGCCCCTCGAACACTTCCCGGGCTTCCGACAGCGGCTTCCATTCCGTGCTCATGTCGAGCAGGTTGCGGAAGAAGTCGTTGGTCAGCGTTTCCGGCCGGTCGGTGAAGACGCCGTGCGCATCCTGCCCGGTATGGACGTTCAGCACGCGCAGCCCGCCCACCAGCACCGTCATCTCGGGCGCGGTCAGGGTCAGCAATTGCGCCTTGTCGATCAGCAGTGCCTCCGCCGGGATGCTGTACTTCTGCTTGAGGAAGTTGCGGAAGCCGTCCGCCTTCGGCTCGAGCGCGCCGACCGACTGCACGTCGGTCTGTTCCTGCGACGCATCCATGCGTCCCGGCGTGAACGGCACGGTCACGCGATGGCCGGCCTTCTGCGCCGCCTGCTCGATCCCGGCACCACCGGCCAGCACGATCAGGTCGGCGAGCGAGATCTTCTTGCCGCCGGACTGCGCACCATTGAACTCGGCCTGGATCCCTTCGAGCACCTTCAGCACCTTGGCCAGCTGCTCGGGTTCGTTGGCGGCCCAGTCCTTCTGCGGCGCCAGGCGGATGCGCGCGCCATTGGCGCCACCACGCTTGTCCGAACCGCGGAAGCTGGATGCCGAGGCCCAGGCGGTCTGCACCAGTTGCGAGACCGGCAGCCCTGACGCCAGGATCTTCTGCTTGAGCGCGGCGATGTCCTGCTCATTGACCAGCGGATGGTCAACCGCCGGGATGGGATCCTGCCAGATCAGCTCTTCGGCCGGCACTTCCGGGCCGAGGTAGCGCGCGCGCGGGCCCATGTCGCGGTGGGTCAGCTTGAACCAGGCGCGGGCAAAGGCATCGGCGAGCTGGTCAGGATGCTCCAGGAAGCGCCGCGAGATCTTCTCGTAAACCGGGTCCAGACGCAGCGAGAGATCCGTGGTCAGCATCGTTGGCCGCAGCTTCTTCGAGGGATCGTAAGCGTGCGGGATGGTTTCCCCACCATCCTTGGCCACCCACTGGTTGGCGCCTGCGGGACTCTTGGTCAGTTCCCATTCGTGGCGGAACAGGTTTTCCAGATAGCTATTGCCCCACTTCGTCGGCGTATTGCTCCAGGTCACCTCCAGCCCGCTGGTGATGGTGTCGGCGCCCTTGCCGGTGCCATAGGCGCTTGACCATCCCAGGCCCTGGTTTTCAAGGTCGGCGCCTTCGGGCTCGGCCCCGATGTTGTCCCCGGCGGGACCGGCACCGTGCGTCTTGCCGAAGGCATGCCCGCCGGCAATCAGCGCGACAGTCTCCTCGTCGTCCATGGCCATGCGCGCAAAGGTTTCGCGGATATCGTGCGCCGCGGCGAGCGGGTCGGGGTTGCCTTCCGGGCCTTCCGGGTTCACATAGATCAGGCCCATCTGTACGGCGGCCAGCGGGTTCTCCAGGTTGCGTTCCTGGTCGGTGCGGCTGGCCTCGGCGCCATGCATTTCCTCGTCGGCGACGATCACGCCCTCGTCGTCGTACTGGCCGGCGGCACCCTTGCCGTAGCGAAAGTCACCGCCCAGCCAGGTCTTTTCATTGCCCCAGTACACATCCAGGTCCGGCTCCCAGGTGTCTTCGCGGCCACCGCCGAAGCCGAAGGTCTTGAAGCCCATGGTCTCGAGCGCGACGTTGCCGCTCAGGATCATCAGGTCGGCCCAGGAGATCTTCTGGCCGTACTTCTGCTTGATCGGCCATAGCAGGCGGCGCGCCTTGTCCAGGCTGACGTTGTCCGGCCAGCTGTTGATCGGCGCGAAACGCTGCTGGCCGCGCCCACCGCCCCCACGGCCATCGCCAATGCGGTACGTGCCGGCACTATGCCAGGCCATGCGGATGAGCAGCGGGCCGTAGTGGCCGAAGTCCGCCGGCCACCAGTCCTGCGATTGAGTCATCAGCGCCGCCAGGTCCTTCTTCACCGCCGCCAGGTCGAGGCTCTTGAAGGCTTGCGCATAGTTGAAGTCCGCGCCCAGCGGGTTGGACTTGCTGGAATGCTGGCTGAGCAGGTCCAGGCGCAGCTGCTTTGGCCACCAGTCGCGGTTGGTCGTACCGCCGCCAGCGGTATGGGTGACGGGACACTTTGCTTCGTTTGACATGCGTTCTCTCCTTGTGGGACGTACTGAACACACCTGCAGCGATGGCGCGGGGGCGTTGTTGCATCAACGACCCCGCTCCGGCGGATCTTGCGGATCCACGCCGGGAATCTCCTTCAAAAGCGTGCCGGCTGATTTCTGCCGGTGCGCTGGGCATGCTCCGACGCGCCAGGTCGGGCGCCGCCCCATGGCAATGCGGCCGCGTCAGCGGCAGTCCGCAACCCAAATATATGCACAGCTGAGCGCCAGGAGAATGCGTTTCTGACTATCCTCCCGATAGACCCCGGTTATGGCGTGGACGCAACCCGCACTAGGCGCCAAACAGTTCGCTGCAGGCCGCCCGTACCGCCGCGGTCACCTGCCCGCGTCCGTGGTCGCGCCGTTCCAGCATGCCGATGTGACGCATCACCGGCTCGCCGTTGACCAGCAGCGGCAGGATGCGCAGCGCCTCGTCGTCGCGCCAGCGCGCGCGGCGCAGCAGCGGCACCACGGTCACGCCGACCTCCTGCCGCACCAGCTCCACCAGCGCCTCGATCGCGTTCAGCTCCAGGAACTCGTTGACCTTCAGGTGGGCGCGGCGCAGCGCGCGCTCGACCAGCACGCCGGTGCGCTGGCTGCGGTCGAAGCGCAGGTAGGGATTGGAGGCAAGCGCTTCGCGCGCGTCGCGGCCCGGGCTGCCGCGTGCCGCGATCGCCACCAGCGGCTCCTGGTACAGCGGCGTCCAGCGCAGCGTGCCGGGCACGCGCGCTGCGCCCTCGACCAGGATGGCGGCATCCAGCTCGCCGGCCTCGACCTGCGCCGCCAGCTCGATCGACTTGGCGCCGATCAGGCGCACGTCGAGCGCAGGATAAGTGCGCTTCATATGCGCCACCGCATGTGACAGCCCGCCCATCACCGACACCACCGCACCCACCGCCACCGCGCCCGCCATGACTTCGTCCGAGGCCAGCGGCAGGCGCATCTCGTCATACAGCGCCAGCATGCGCCGCGCCTGCGGCAGCAGCGCGCGGCCGTCGGCATTGAGCACGGCCACGCGGCCGTTGCGGTCGAACAGTTCGCGGCGCAATTCGGTCTCCAGCGCGCGCATCTGCAGGCTGACGGCGGCCTGGGTCAGCGCCACCTGGCCGGCGGCGGCGGCAAAGGAACCGTGCTCGGCCACGGCAACGAAGGTACGGAGGAAGCGGACAGTGCTCATCAATGCACACAAAGGAAGAGTCAGGCATATGCCGCAAGGCGCGATCCTTAAGATTTCCTTGTGACATTGGAAAGAAATATTAGCTTTCTTTGTGATCGGCAGCACGGAATAATGAAGGCCGGCTCATGAATCGGGGCCAATCGCCTGACACCGGAGACAAGAATGAAATCCTGGCTGCGCCGCTTCGGCATCGGCCTTGGCTGCGGGCTTTGCCTGGCCGCCACGCCCGCACTGGCCGACACCTATCCCAGCAAGCCGATCCGCCTGATCGTGCCCTTTCCGGCCAGCGGCGCGACTGACCTGCTGGCACGCGCCATCGCGCAGAAGGTGGGCGCCAACCTGGGCCAGCAGATCGTGGTCGACAACCGCCCCGGCGCCGGCGGCGCGATCGGCTCGGACATGGCCGCCAAGGCCGCGCCCGATGGCTATACGCTGCTGATCGCCACCACCAGCACGCATTCGATCGGGCCGTATATCAACACCCGCCTGCCGTACAACACCGAGACCGACTTCACCCCGGTCAGCCAGGTGGCGACCGCCACCAACCTGCTGGTGGTGCCGAACAGCCTGCCGGCGAAGAACGTGCGCGAGCTGATCGACTACGCCAAGAAGCATCCCGGCGAACTGAACTACGCTTCCAGCGGCAACGGCACCGTGGTGCACCTGACCGCCGAGGCCTTCAAGGCGCAGGCGGGCGTGTTCATCACCCACATCCCCTACCGCGGCACCGCGCTGGCCGTGCCGGATCTGATCTCGGGCAAGGTGCAGGTGCTGTTCGACAGCATCGTGTCGGGCCTGCCGCATGTGAAGGACGGCAAGCTCAAGGCACTGGCGGTGACCAGCGCCAAGCGCTCGCCGCTGGCACCGGAAATCCCCACGGCGAGTGAGTCGGGCCTGCCCGGTTTCGAGTCAGATACCTGGTTCGGCATCTATGGCCCCAAGGGCCTGCCGGCGGATATCGTCAACCGCCTGAATGTTGAGTTCAACAAGGCCATCCAGTCGCCCGAGGTCAAGGAACGCCTGGGCAAGCTGGGCGCCGAGCCGGTCGGCGGCACGCCGGCGCAGTTCGCCGCGATGGTGAAGAAGGACAGCGCGCGCTGGGGCAAGCTGATCAAGGATCGCAAGATCACGGCAGAATAAGGGCCGCTGAGCGCCCAAGCACAAGGACACAGACAAGCATGCAGAACTTCAACTGGACCAACCCCTACCCCTCCGTACGCATCCCGCTGTTTGCGCGCAACGTGGTCTCCACCTCGCACCCGCTGGCCGCGCAGGCCGGCCTGCGCATGCTGCTCAAGGGCGGCAATGCCGTCGATGCGGCCATCGCCGCGGCCGCCGCGATCACCATCGTCGAGCCGGTGTCGTGCGGCCTGGGCAGCGATGCCTTCGCCATCCTCTGGGACGGCAAGGAACTGCACGGCCTGAACTCGTCCGGCGTGGCCCCGGCGGCGTGGAGCCCGGAGTACTTCAAGAACAAGTACGGCACCGACGCCAACGGCCTGGCCAACCGCCCGATCCGCGGCTGGGACTCGGTCACCGTGCCCGGCGTGGTCGCCGGCTGGGCCGCGCTGCATGAGCGCTTCGGCAAGCTGCCGTTCGCCGACCTGATGGAGCCGGCGATCGAGATCGCCGAGCGCGGCTATGCCGTGCCGCCGGTGGTGGCGCACAAGTGGGCCGCCGCGGTGCCTGAGCTGAAGGACCAGCCCGGCTATGCCGAGACCTTCATGCCCAATGGCCGCGCCCCCGCGGTGGGCGAGAAGTTCACCATGAAGGCTGCCGCCGAAACCCTGCGCAAGATCGGCGCGACCCGTGGCCGCGCCTACTACGAAGGCGAGATCGCCGAGCAGATTGCCGCCTTCAGCCAGCAGTGCGGCGGCGCCATGACGCTCGATGACCTGCGCAACTACCGCCCCGACTGGGTCAAGCCGATCAGCAAGTCCTACCGCGGCTACGAGCTGCACGAGATCCCGCCCAATGGCCAGGGCATCGCCGCGCTGATCGCGCTGGGCATCCTGGACCAGTTCGACATGTCGTCGATCCCGGTGGACTCGGTCGACTCGCAGCACCTGCAGATCGAGGCAATGAAGCTGGCCTTTGCCGACCTCTACCGCTACGTGGCCGACCCGCGCAGCATGGAAGTCACGCCGGAGGAAATGCTCGATGACGCGTACCTGAAGTCGCGCGCGAAGCTGATCGACATGCAGCGCGCCACGCATTTCGACTTCGGCATGCCCAAGGTGGGCGGCACCATCTACCTGACCGCCGCCGACGAGAACGGCATGATGATCTCGTTCATCCAGTCGAACTACATGGGCTTCGGCTCGGGCGTGGTGGTGCCGGGCACCGGCATCAGCCTGCAGAACCGCGGCGTGGGCTTCTCGATGGACCCGAAGTCGGCCAATGTGGTCGCGGGCGGCAAGCGTCCGTTCCACACCATCATCCCGGCCTTCCTGACCAAGGACGGCCAGCCGGTGATGAGCTTCGGCGTGATGGGCGGCGACATGCAGCCGCAGGGGCACCTGCAGACCGTGGTGCGCATGCTGGATTACAAGCAGCAGCCGCAGGCCGCGTGCTGCGCGCCGCGCTGGAAGGTCAACCGCGACTTCACGCTGGATGTGGAAGGCACCATGGACCCGGCCACGGTCGAGGGCCTGAAGGCGCGCGGCCACCAGCTCAAGTCGGTGGACGATCCGTACATGGACTTCGGCTCGGGCCAGTTCATCTGGCGCCTGTCGGACGACGCCGAGCACGGCTATGTCGCGGCCAGCGACAGCCGGCGCGATGGCCAGGCAGTGGGGTTCTGAGCCTGCTGACTCAGTTGCCTGCGCCATGAAAAACGCCCGGGTCCGCCCGGGCGTTTTTCATGGCGCGGCAGAACTGTCCGCAACTGGCCCGCCCGCGATCGGCCCAACTGTGCATGGCGTGTCCGCGCCCGCTCCGTACACTGGTGATCAACCAGCCTCCGGAGCCCCCCGCGCCATGACCACCTACGCTTTCCGCCTGCTCAACGTCTTCGCCGAATCCACCTTCGGCGGCAATCCGCTGTGCGTGTTCGACGATGCGCGCGGCATGGACGATGCCACGATGCAGGCGCTGGCGCTGCAGTTCAACCTGTCGGAAACCACCTTTATCCTGCCGTCGGAGCGTGCCAGCGCGCGGGTGCGCATCTTCACGCCGGGCTATGAGATGCGCTTCGCCGGCCATCCGGCGCTGGGCACCGCGCACGCGGTGCGCGAACTGGCCGGCACTGGCGATGCGCTGACGCTGGAGTTCCCGGCGGGCGTGGTGCCGGTGACCGCGCAGGGCGATGTCTGGACCTTCACCGCCCCTCACAACGGCAAGCCGAAGACCGCGCCGGCCGGCCTGCCCGATGCCGACATGGCCAGCCTGCTCGGCCTGCGGGAACACGACCTGCTGGTATCGCCGATGTGGGTCGACACCGGCGCCGACCAGCTGCTGGTGGCGGTGCGCAGCACCGATGCCGTGCGCCGCGCCAACCCCGACAGCGCGCGCCTGCAGATCTGGCCGCAGAGCAGCCTGGGCCGCAAGACCGCCTACGTCTTTGCCTTCGACCCGGAACGGCCCGGCCGCGTGCTGGCGCGCTACTTCTTCACCAAGCAGGGCGGCGGCGTGGCCGAGGATCCGGGCACGGGCTCGGCCTGCGCTAACCTGGGCGGCTGGCTGCTGGCCAGCGGCCACGCGCTGCCGGCCGAGTATGCGATCGACCAGGGCGAGGCGGTGGGCCGCCCCTGCCGGCTGCGCCTGGCGGTCGATGCCGAAGGCGCCATCCGCGTGGGCGGCCGCGTGCTGGAGATCGGCCGGGGTACCGTGACCGTGTAACGTCATCTGCGCTACATTGACGGTTTCGCCCCACGCCGACCCACGCCCCGCCCGCCATGACCTCGCACGCCATCACCACGCTGGCCGAGCTGGAAGCGCTCTACGCGCAACCGGCGGCCCCGTCGCTGTCCAAGGAAGTCGACTACCTGCACCCGCACTACCGCGCCTTTATCGAGGCGGCACCGTTCTGCCTGCTGTCGACGGTGGGCGAGGACTGGGCCGAATGCTCGCCGCGCGGCGATGCGCCGGGCTTTGTGCAGGTGCTGGATGAACGCACGCTGCTGCTGCCCGACCGGCGCGGCAACAACCGCATCGACAGCCTGCGCAATATCGTTGCCGATCCGCGCGTGGGGCTGCTGTTCGTGATCCCCGGCATCAACGAGACCATCCGCGTCAACGGCACCGCGCAGATCAGCGTCGACCCGGCGCTGGTCGCGCGTTGCGTGGTCGACGGCAAGGCCCCGACCACGGTGCTGGTGGTCACGGTGCAGTCAGTGTTCTTCCAGTGCGCCCGCGCGCTGATCCGCTCACGGCTGTGGGCAGCGGATGCGCAGGTGGCGCGCCAGTCGCTGCCGAGCAACGGCGAGATCCTGTCCACGCTGACCGACAACGCCATCGACGGCGCCGCCTACGACCGCGACCTGCCCGAGCGGCAGCGCACCACGCTCTACTAGGGCGTGTTCACACTAATTGGATTTAG
>NZ_JFJW01000161.1:0-17906 GCF_000611125.1 Cupriavidus sp. SK-4 | reverse complement strand
GCCACCAGGAGTTGTGTGTAATGAGGTGGCCTTAAGGGGCGGCGTCAGGGAGGCAGCACTATCGAACAACAACTTGTCCGAGTTATTAGCGGCGATTATCGCCTAACGCTATCGCGAAAAATTAAAGAGATGGCACTTGCAGTGCGAGTACGCGATCTCTTGAGCAAAGAGAACTTGCTACGCCTATATCTGGAGATCGCATATCTTGGTAACGAGGCGGAAGGCGTGAGGGCACTTACTAAGAGACTTGGATTTGGAGTTAATGGGATCTCGTTTGAGCAGGCTGCACTAGTTGCAGCATGTCTAAAATACCCCATGGCCAAAAATGAGGCAGCTTACGCGGCAACGCGCCGAGCGAGGCGAATCAAATACATTATGACAAGGCTCGATGTCCTGGTGCCCGAGCATCAGACGATGGCAGCTTAGGACAGAATTGCAGCGGCGCTTCCGCCATCTCGAAGCATCGACCTAGATTCCTGTGATAGAGTGTCTGCAACTGTGTCAACCGGACGCAGCGGATTACCTGCGCAATCGCCCGGGAACCCTTGATTTCTCGTTGGTTTCGGGAGGTTCGAATCCTCTCACCCCGACCAGATTTAAAAGGCCGAATCAACGTCAGTTGGTTCGGCCTTTTATCTTTCTGCCCCCACCCGCTCTCCGGCAACTCACCCCTTGATCGCCTTGCGCTGACGCTTGAATGCCTTCAGGTCGGCCGCCGAAAACAGCTGGCTACGCCCCACTTCCGCATGCGGCACCAGCTTGCCGTCGCGCACCAGCCGCCGGAAGGTGGCAATTGAAACTTCGAGGTATTCAGCCGCCTCCGCGGCGGTGAAGTCTGCTTCTGCGAGGTGGCCAAAGACTTCCTCGTGCGAGAAGTTCTCGTCCTTGAAAGCCTGCTCGCCCACCAGCGTGAAGAACTTGACGCGCTCCTGCGCGGGCATCTTGCTGACGGCGTTCATCAGGTCTTCTGCGGTCATGATGGTCATCCCTTTCTCTCTGCCCTCAGATACTGCTTGAGCTCGTCGTAGAAGTTCTCATGCGAGCCCACCTTGTAAAAGTCGATCCACAATAATTCGAGATCCACGCCTGCTGCCCCGGGTCGCGGTGGCCGGTAGGCGATCAGGTATTCCTGCCGGTTGAACCTGAATTTGTGGACCCGGATCCCGGCCAGATCGCCAACCTTGGCGTCCCCAACGCCAGGATCTGCACAAACCACCCCCACCTCATCCTCGATCGCCAGTTGAAGCGGCTGGTGTGCCTTCTTGACGAACTGCACGAAGGGCTTCTTGTAAATTGGCATCATGCCATGTTATACACGCATCTTTGATTCTATATCAGATCAAAAAGGCGTGGCGTCTTCCGATGTGAAAAGGCCAATGGAAACATGGGCGGGGACAGGGATTCCTCTCAAAAGGACACCACCCCCGCGCGCAAGGAAGCTGCCTGAAACGCCGCTTCTTCCCCGCGCAAGTAGGGTTGCGCCCGTGTCGCGCAAACGCCAACACCGCGCCCGCGTCGGCTTTACAAAAAGTGACCCCGGCGGCAAACTGCCCCGATCCGGGGACGTGGGTCCGTCCGCCCCCGCCTGCGTGGCATCCGCCACCGCCTAACCGCACCGCACAGCGCACCTGCCATGACACTCGGTCTTGCCCTGGCCCAGAGCCGGCGTATCGCGCCCGCCCTGCTTGCTCAGCTGGAGCAGGCCGCGCGTGAAAAGCAGTCGCAGCTGATCGATGAGATCGTCGGCAGCGGCACCATGAGCGCGCACGACCTGGCGCTGTTTGCCGCGGACAAGTACCAGCTGCCGCTGCTGGACCTGGCCCAGTACAACCTGACCAAGGTGCCGCCGGCGCTGGCCGGCAACCGTGAATTCCACGCGCACCGGCTGCTGCCGCTGGGCCGGCGCGAGAACCGGCTGGTGCTGGCGATGTCCGACCCGTCCAACCAGGCCGGGCTGGATGCGATCAAGGAAAAGTACAAGCTGCCGGTCGAAGCGGTGGTGGTCGAGCACGACAAGCTGATGAAGCACGTGCGCTCCGCCGGCGAGGCCCTGGGCACGCTGAAGAACATCTCGCCGGTGCAGGCCGAGCGCAAGATGATCGAATACGATCCGGTGGCCGCGGCCGGCAACCAGCGCAACCGCACCACCGCCGACAATATCGACGACGCCCCGGTGGTGCGCTTCCTGCAGAAGCTGCTGACCGAGGCCTTCCATCGCGGCGCGTCCGACCTGCACTTCGAGCCGTTCGAGACTTTCTACCGCATCCGCTTCCGCGTGGACGGGGTGCTGCAGGAGGTTGCACGCCCGCCGCTGGATATCCGCGACAAGATCGCCACCCGCATCAAGGTGCTGTCGCGCCTGGATATTTCTGAAAAGCGCGTGCCGCAGGACGGCCGCATGAAGCTGCTGATTGCCCTGCCCAAGGACAAGGACGCCAAGGAGACGGTCGAGCGGGCAGTGGATTTCCGCGTGTCGACGCTGCCGACGCTGTTCGGCGAGAAGATCGTGATGCGGATCCTGGAATCTTCGTCCGACAAGCTCGACATCGACGAGCTCGGCTATGAGCCCGAGCAGAAGGCGCTGCTGCTGGACGTGATCAAGCGCCCCTACGGCATGGTGCTGGTGACCGGCCCCACCGGCAGCGGCAAGACGGTGTCGCTGTACACCTTCCTGAACCTGCTGAACCAGGGCGACATCAATATCTCCACCGCGGAAGACCCGGCCGAAATCCAGCTGCCCGGCATCAACCAGGTCAACGTCAACGACAAGGCGGGCCTGACCTTTGCCGCGGCCCTGCGTTCGTTCCTGCGGCAGGATCCGGACATCATCATGGTCGGCGAAATCCGCGACCTGGAAACCGCCGACATCTCGATCAAGGCCGCGCAGACCGGCCACCTGGTGTTGTCGACGCTGCACACCAACGATGCGCCGACCACGCTGACGCGGTTGATGAACATGGGCGTGGCGGCCTTCAATATTGCCTCGAGCGTGCTGATGATCACCGCGCAGCGGCTGGCGCGGCGGCTGTGCACCTGCAAGCGCGAGGGCGAGGGCGAGATCCCGCGCGAGGCGCTGCTGGAGGCGGGCTTCCGCGAGCAAGACCTGGACGGCAGCTGGCAGCCCTACCACCCGGTCGGCTGCGAGCGCTGCAACGGCACCGGCTACAAGGGCCGCTGCGGCATCTACCAGGTCATGCCGATCACCGAGGCCATGCAGGAGATCATCCTGGCGCATGGCACGGCACTGCAGATCGCCGAGCAGGCGCGCAAGGACGGCGTGCTATCGTTGCGCGAAGCGGGGCTGCTGAAGGTGAAGCAGGGCGTCACGTCACTCGAAGAAGTGCTGGCGACAACAAACACTTAGGGAAGCAGGACACAACGTAAATACAAGACGCAAAACAAGCGTCATTTACATCGGGGGTCAATATCATGGCGACGCGTGCACCAGCGGCGGGCGCCCGGACGGCGGCACCGTCACGGGCGAAATCAGGGAAGGGGCGCAAGGCACCCACCCAGTACATCTTTGAGTGGGAAGGCAAGGACCGCAAGGGCAAGACCTTCACCGGCGAACTGCGCGCCGAGAACCAGGCCGAGGTCACCGCCACGCTGCGCAAGCAGGGCCTGACCATCGTCAAGCTGAAGAAGCGCAAGGCCGCGCGCGGGCGCAAGATCACCGAGAAGGACATCGCCTACTTCACCCGGCAGCTGTCGACCATGCTCAAGGCCGGCATTCCGCTGCTGCAGTCGATCGACATCATCGCGCGCGGGCACGTGAACCCCAACTTCACCCAGCTACTGTCCGACATCCGCTTCGACATCGAGGCCGGCAGCAGCATGGCCGCGGCATTCCGGCGCCATCCGAAGTACTTCGATACGCTGTACTGCAACCTGATCGATGCCGGCGAACAGGGCGGTATCCTGGATTCGCTGCTGGAGCGCCTGTCGCTCTACATGGAAAAGACCATCGCGCTGAAGGGCCAGATCAAGTCGGCGATGATCTACCCGATCGCGGTGCTGACGGTGGCCTTTGCCGTGACCGTGATCCTGATGCTGTTCGTGATCCCGGCGTTCAAGGGCGTGTTCTCCAGCTTCGGCGCCAACCTGCCGGCGCCGACGCTGATGGTGATCGCCATCTCGGACTTCTTTGTCCAGTACTGGTACCTGGTGATCGGGGTGCCGGTGGCCGGCATCTCCTTCTACCTGCGCGCGCTGAAGAAATCGGAGAAAGTGCAGCGCGTCACCGACCGCGCACTGCTGAAGCTGCCGATCTTCGGCAGCCTGTTCCGCAAGGCCGTGATCGCGCGCTGGACCCGCACGCTGGCCACCATGTTCGCCGCCGGCACGCCGCTGGTGGAGTCGATGGAGTCCGTGGCCGGCGCGGCCGGCAACTGGGTCTACTACGATGCCACGCGCGAGATAGAGCAATCGGTGCGCATCGGCACCAGCCTGACCAACGCGATGCAGGCCACCCATGTGTTCGACAACATGGTGCTGCAGATGACGCAGATCGGTGAGGAGTCCGGCGCGCTGGACAACATGCTGCTGAAGGTGGCCGAATTCTACGAGCGCGAGGTCGACGATGCCGTGGCCGCGATCTCCAGCCTGATCGAGCCGCTGATCATCGTGGTGCTGGGTGTGCTGATCGGCGGCATGGTGGTGGCGATGTACCTGCCGATCTTCAAGCTGGGACAGGTGGTGTAAGCGATGTTGTCTGCGTGGTCTGCTTCTCCCTACCTTTCGTCGACCTCCACCGGTGGCGCGCCGCTGGTGGAGGCACTGGCGGCGCTGCCGTCCTCCTTTCTGGTGGCGGCCGCCGCGCTGCTCGGGCTGGTGGTCGGCAGCTTCCTCAACGTGGTCATCCACCGGATGCCGCGCATGATGGAGCGCGACGAGGCCAACTATATCGCCGAGCTGCGCGGCGACCCGCTGCCCTACCCCGGCCGCTACAACCTGATGGTGCCGCGCTCGGCCTGCCCGCATTGCGGCCACGCGATTGCGCCGTGGGAGAACGTGCCGGTGCTGAGCTACCTGTTCCTGCGCGGGCGCTGCTCGGCGTGCCAGGCGCCGATCAGTGTGCGCTATCCGCTGGTCGAGCTGGCCTGTGGCGTGCTGAGCGCGCTGGCGGCGTGGCGCTTCGGCCCCGGCGGACAGGCCCTGGCCGCGCTGGTGCTGGTGTGGGCGCTGCTGGCGCTGACCATGATCGATGCCGATACGCAACTGCTGCCGGACCAGATCACCCTGCCGCTGCTGTGGCTGGGCCTGCTGCTGAACCTGGGCGGCGTGTTCGTGGCGCTGCCCGACGCCGTGATCGGCGCGGCTGCCGGCTACCTGGTGCTGTGGACGGCCTACTGGCTGTTCCGGCTGGTGCGCGGCAAGGAGGGCATGGGCTTTGGCGACTTCAAGCTGATGGCGGCACTGGGCGCCTGGTTCGGCTGGCAGGCGCTGCCGGCGCTGGTGCTGCTGTCGTCGGTGGTCGGCGTGCTGTTCGGGCTGGCCAATATTGCGCTGCGCCGCCAGGAACGCGACACGCCCTTCCCGTTCGGGCCCTTCATCGCGCTGGCCGGCGTGGTGGTGCTGCTGTTCGGCCCCGGCGTGCTGCCGCTGTTTGGATGGCCATGACGGTGTCCGACGATAACCGCTGAAGCTGGTATCGTTGCGGCAACATCGTCAACAGAGCCTCACATGCTGGAAATCGGACTGACCGGCGGCATCGGCAGCGGCAAGACCCGCGTGGCCGACATGTTTGCCGCGCGCGGTGCCGCGATCATCGACACCGACCTGCTCGCGCACGAGATCACCGCCCCGGGCGGGCGCGCCATCCCGGCGCTGGTCGAGGCCTTCGGCCCGGCCTGCCTGCGCCCCGACGGCGCCATGGACCGCGACGCGATGCGCGCACTGGTGTTTGCCGACCCCGCAGCCAAGGCGCGGCTTGAAGCCATCACCCACCCGCTGATCCGTGCGCTGACCACCGAGCGCGCCCACGCGATCCGCGATGCCGGTGAGCATCCCTATCTGATCTACGTGGTGCCGCTGCTGGTGGAATCGGGCTCATGGCGCGAGCGCGTGGGCCGCGTGCTGGTGGTGGACTGCACCGAGGCCACCCAGGTGGCGCGTGTGATGGCGCGCAACGGCTTCAGCCGCGAGCAGGTGCAGGCCATCATGGCCAGACAGGCCACCCGCGCCGCGCGCCTGGCATGTGCCGACGACGTCATCGACAACGACGGCCCGGTGGAGGCGCTGGTGGACCAGGTCGACCGGCTCGACCGCTACTATCGTGAACTGTCGGCGGCGGCCAGGGTCCATCCATAACGCGCAACCCGGCGCGCCAGCGCATGGCATCATGCACGCGACATTGTCCTCGGCCCTTGTCTCGCATAGAATGCGCTGGAATATGCGGGGAAATCACCGCATACTGCCGGCAACCGCCCGCCATATATCGCCCCTTCCGGCATTTCCCGGGCCTCATTCTGCACCGGGCCGCTCCTGAAAGCGCCCGACGCCCTGCACGGACATTGCACTTGATTCTGTACGAATACCCTTTCAACGAACGCATCAGGACACTCCTGCGCCTGGAGGACCTGTTCGATCGGCTGGAATACTTTCTCGGCCAGGATCATGCCCACCAGCACCATGTCGCGCTGACCACGCTGTTCGAGATCATCGACGTGGCCGGCCGCGCCGACCTCAAGACCGACCTGATCAAGGAACTGGAACGCCAGCGCCAGGCACTGGCACCGCTGCGCGCCAGCCCGCAGATCGACCAGGAGGCGCTGGACGCCATCATCGGCGAGATCGAGCAAGGCATCGCCATGCTCAACCAGACCGTGGGCAAAGCCGGCCAGCTGCTCGCCGACAACGAGTGGCTGACCAGCATCCGCAGCCGCGCGATCATCCCCGGCGGCACCTGCGAGTTCGACCTGCCGGCCTACTATGCCTGGCAGCACCGCCCCGCCGAAGACCGCCGCGCCGATATCCTGAAGTGGGTACGTCCGCTGCTGTCGCTGCGCATGGGCACCACCATCGTGCTGCGCCTGCTGCGCGAAGCCGGCCAGAGCGGCAAGGTGATCGCCACCGGCGGCAGCTACCAGCAGATGCTGTCCGGACGCAGCTACCAGCTGATGCAGGTCTACCTGGATGATTCGCTGCTGGCCTTCATCCCCGAGATGAGCGCCAACAAGTACATGCTGTGGGTGCGCTTCACGCAGCAGGACGGCGACCTGCGTCCGCGCTCGGTCGATGCGGATATCCCGTTCCTGCTGAAACTCTGCAATTTCTGAAGCCTGCGCTGAACGCTATGCCTGCTGTCGTCAAATGCCCCACCTGCGGCACCGAGGTGGCCTGGGTGCCCGACAACAAATTCCGCCCCTTCTGTTCCGAGCGCTGCAAGCAGATCGATCTCGGCGCCTGGGCGTCCGAGAAATACGTGATCGGCGGCAAGCCGGGCGAGACCGCCGCCGACCAGCCTGAAGACGAGGACGACTGAAGCGCCCTCGCCTTCAGCGTCCGCGGTGGTTCAGTGCGCCGCCGCCAGCACGCGGCGGTAGAAGCCCACGCACACCAGTGCGAACACCGCCAGGCCCAGCCACTGCGCGGTCGCTTCAAACCCGGCCCCGACCAGCGCCAGCGGCGCATCCTTGCCCGACAGGCCGATCACCGCGGCCAGCATCACGCCGACCAGGCTTTCCCCCACGATCAGGCCCGAGGCCAGCAACGTGCCGCGCCGCTCGGCATGTTCCAGCGCCAGCTTGACGTCGTCCCCGCGCGCGGTGGCGCGGCGGCGTTCGCTGCGCAGCAGGAGCCACGACAGCACCGCGCCGACCACCAGCGCCGAACTGATGGTCGGCGGCAGGTAGATGCCGATGCCCACTGCCAGCACCGGCAGCCGCGCCGGGCCGCGGCGGCGGCGCAGCACCTCGTCGATGGCGATCAGCACCACGCCCAGCCCGATGCCGATCAGGATCATGGTCCAGTTGAGCTGGTGGGTGAAGATGCCGGTGGCGATCGCGGTCATCAGCGTCGCCTGCGGCGCGGCCAGCGCCTGGTTGGGGTCCATGCCCGCACGCGGCAGCGCGCCGGCGAAGCCATAGGCGCTGTAGAGCAGTTCCAGCACCGGCGGGATCACGGCGGCGCCGACCACGCAGCCGATCAGCAGCGCCACCTGCTGGCGCCACGGGGTGGCGCCGACCAGCCAGCCGGTCTTCAGGTCCTGCAGGTTGTCATTGGCGATGGACGCGACCGCCACCACTGCCGAGGTGGTGAAGATCGCCAGCGCTATCGCGAACTTGCTGCCCTCGGGCGTTGCCAGCAGCCCGTCGGCCTTGCCCGCCAGCAGGATCAGCAGCGACACCAGGATCACCGCAATGATGCCGATGCCCGAGATCGGGCTGGCCGACGAGCCCACCAGCCCCGCCATATAACCGCACGCCGCCGCCACCAGGAAGCCGAAGATAAACGCGAACACCACCGCGTAGATCACCAGGCGCCAGCGTGCGCCGCCATCGAGCGGCGCCGGCGCGAGGAACCAGGCGAACACCGTCACCAGCACCGCCAGCAGCCCCAGCATCACCAGCCCGATCCATTTGGCCGGCATGTCCTGCTGCGTGCGCGGCATCTTGCCCTGCCCCGCCGGCCCGCCCTGCAGCGCACCGAACGAGGCGCGGATGCCGTACAGCATCGGCCCGGCCAGCGACAGCAGCGTCCAGATCGCGGCGATGCCGATGGTGCCGGCACCGATAAAGCGCGCCTGCTGGCTCCACACCATGGTGCCGAAGGCCGACAGCGTGGCGCCGTCCGGGCGCGGCGTGATGGCGGTCAGCCACGGCACCGCGACGCCCCAGGTCAGCACCAGCCCGAGCAGCATGGCCAGCCCGCCGACGATGCCGACCAGGTAGCCCGCGCCCACCAGCGCCAGCGAGAAGCCCATCGACAGCCGCACCACCGAGGCCCCGGCCGACAGCCAGAAGTTGGCGCCCTCGGCCAGCAGGCGCAGCCCGCCGGCGGCAAAGCTGAACAGCCCCGCCACCAGGCCGCCGGCCATCAGGTCGGCCAGGCCGGTCGCCTGGGGCTTCTGGCCCGGCGCGGCCTGGTCCGGCGCGGCGCTGCCCACGCGCAGGATTTCCGCCGCGGCCACGCCCTCCGGGTAGGGCAGCTCGCTCTGCACCACCATCGCGTGGCGCAGCGGGATGCTGAACACCACGCCCAGCATGCCGCCCGCCGCGCAGATCGCCAGCGTCTGCCAGAACGGGAAGCCCTGCCAGTGGCCCAGCATCACCAGGCCCGGCAGGATAAAGATGATCGACGACAGGGTGCCCGCGGCCGAGGCCTGCGTCTGCACCATGTTGTTTTCCAGGATGTTGGCGCCGGCGAAGAGCCGCAGCACGGCCATCGAGATCACGGCCGCCGGGATCGCCGACGAGAAGGTCAGGCCGACCTTCAGGCCCAGGTAGATGTTCGAGGCGGTGAACGCAACCGTGATCAACGCACCGAGGATGATGCCGCGCAGGGTCAGTTCGGGCAGGGAAACGTCGTCGGCGATACGATCGACACGTAGCATGCAGGTTCCTTTCCTGTGGATCAGGGCCTGGTCAGGCCCTGGCGGCGCACAAGCGGGCGCCGCGGCCGCTTGCCCGACAGCGGGAATGGCAGGGTCAGCCGTTGCCCGATTCCTCGGCCAGCCACTCCACCACGGGAATGGTGGCCGGCAGCAGCGGCCCCACCGTCACCGGCGTGCGCTGCCACGAGAAGGCCTGGCCTTCGCGGCCGACGGGGTCGCCCCGCCAGTCGGTGACTTTGCAGAAATACAGCCGCACATAGGCGTGCGGGTAGTCATGTTCCAGGATGTGCCAACGCTCGCATTGCGTGACATCAAGACCCAGCTCTTCATGCAGCTCGCGGGCGAGTGCCGCCTCTACCGACTCGCCCGGCTCCAGCTTGCCGCCGGGGAATTCCCAGTAGCCCTCGTAGGGCTTGCCGGCCGGGCGCTGCGCCAGCAGGAAGCGTCCGTCGGGCTGCACCAGCACGCCGACCGCCACCTCGGTGACCTTGCGCGGAGGATTGCCGGCCGTGTCTGCGGTGCTTTGCATGGACGCGCTCATGCCTTGGCGTCGCCGTCCACGTCGGCGATATAAGGCTTGCCATGCTTGCCGCCCCAGTCGCGCGCAAACTGCCAGGCCACGCGGCCCGAGCGCGAGCCGCGCTCCAGCGCCCACACCAGCGCGTCACCGCGTGCCGCGGCGATGTCCTCTTCGGTGCAGCCGAAGTGCCTGAGCCAGTGGCCGACGATGGCCAGGTATTCGTCCTGCTTGGGCGGGTAGAACGACAGCCACAGCCCGAAGCGCTCGGACAGCGAGATCTTCTCTTCCACCACTTCGCCGGGATGGATCTCGCCGTCGTCGGTGTGGCGGTAGGTCTCGTTGTCCTTCATGTACTCCGGCAGCAGGTGCCGGCGGTTGGAGGTGGCGTAGATCAGCACGTTGTCCGACTGCGCCGCCACCGAGCCGTCCAGCGCCGACTTGAGCGACTTGTAGCCCGACTCGCCCTCTTCGAACGACAAGTCGTCGCAGAAAATCACGAAGCGCTCGGGGCGCTGCGCAACCAGCTCGACGATATCGCCGAGGTCGCCCAGGTCATCCTTGTCCACCTCAACCAGCCGCAGCCCATCCCTGACGAAGGCATTGAGGCAGGCCTTGATCAGCGACGACTTGCCGGTGCCGCGCGCGCCGGTCAGCAGCACGTTGTTGGCCGGCAGCTTGCCCACGAACTGGCGTGTGTTGGCGACGATGGCATCCTTCTGGCGCTCGATGTTCTTCAGGTCGTCCAGGTGGATCGGCGGCAGCTGGCGCACCGGCTGCAGGTAGCCGATATTGCCGAACAGGCTCTGCCGCTTGCGCCAGCGGAACGCCACGGCCTCCTGCCAGTCGGCGTCGCTCAGTTGCGGCGGCAGCCATTGTTCGAGTCGGGCGAGGAAGTTGTCGAGGCGGGCGGCAAGGTCAGACATGGCAGGGGCGATGGCAGTAGAGGGTTGGCTTGTGCCAATGGTTTTGGCTCCCTCTCCCCTCAGCGGGAGAGGGGAGCAAACCAGCGATGCTTAAGAACGGTAGTCGGCGTTGATCGACACGTAGTCGTGCGACAGGTCGCAGGTCCAGACCGTCGCTTCGGCCTTGCCGCGGCCGAGCGCGATGCGCACGGTGATCTCGGCCTGCTTCATCACGCGCTGGCCGTCTTCTTCGCGGTAGTCGGGGTTGCGGCCGCCGTCGCGGGCCACCCAGACATCGTCCAGCCACAGGTTGACGCGGCCGACGTCGAGGTCGTTCACGCCGGCGTAGCCGACCGCGGCCAGGATGCGGCCCAGGTTGGGGTCCGATGCATAGAACGCGGTCTTGACCAGCGGCGAGTGGGCCACGGCATAGGCGATCTGGCGGCACTCGGCCACGTCCTTGCCGCCTTCGACGCGGATGGTCATCAGCTTGGTGGCGCCCTCGCCGTCGCGCACGATCATCTGCGCCAGTTCCTGCGCCAGCGCGGTCACCGCGTCGCGCAGCGCCTCGAAGGCCGGGCCTTCGGCGCGCTCGACCACGGCGCCGGACTTGCCCGTCGCGATCAGCACGAACGAGTCGTTGGTCGAGGTATCGCCGTCGATGGTGATGCTGTTGAACGAATGGTCGGCAGCGTAGGAGACCAGCGCCTGCAGCACCGGCTGGGCCACGGCGGCGTCCATGGCGATAAAGCCAAGCATGGTCGCCATGTTCGGGCGGATCATGCCGGCGCCCTTGCTGATGCCCGACAGCGTCACGGTCTTGCCGTCGATCTGCACCGAGCGCGACGCGGCCTTGGGCTGCGTGTCGGTGGTCATGATGGCTTCGGCGGCGGCCAGCCAGTTGTCCGGCTTCGCGTTGGCGATGGCGGCGGGCAGGCCGGACACCAGGCGATCCACCGGCAGCGGCTCCAGGATCACGCCGGTCGAGAACGGCAGCACCTGCTCGGCGGCGATGCCCAGTTGCGCGGCCAGCGCATCGCAGCTGGCGCGGGCATTGGCCAGGCCCGGCTCGCCGGTGCCGGCATTGGCATTGCCGGTGTTGACCACCAGCGCGCGGATGCCCTTGCCAGCGGCCAGGTGCTCGCGGCAGACCTGCACCGGCGCGGCGCAGAAGCGGTTGCTGGTGAAGACGCCGGCCACGGTGCTGCCTTCGGCCACGCGCACCACCAGCACGTCCTTGCGGTTGGCCTTGCGGATGCCCGCCTCGGCCCAGCCCAGCTCCACGCCGGCGACGGATTTCAGGTTCTCTGCCTGGGGCAGCGGAAGATTGACGGGCATGTGGACTCCTCTTTCCTGCTTGCGTTATCTGCTTGCGGCTTCTGCTCGCAACTTGCTTGTCATCAGACGAACATGCCCGCGGAGGGCGGGCATGTCGTTTCCTTGCGCGTCACTCCCCACACAGCGGGAACGACGTCATGCCGGGTACCCGGCCGGGCTCAGTTCAGCTGAGTCTGCCGTGGCACTGCTTGAACTTCTTGCCGGAGCCGCACGGGCACGGGTCGTTGCGGCCGACCTTGGGCATGCCCGCCAGCGCCAGCTCGGCGGCGGCCATGGCCGCACCGGTGCGCGGCGACGGCGCTTCCTCGACCGGCTCGCGCCCTTCGGCGAACTCGTCGTGCTTGTACTGGATGTTCTCCAGGTGCGACAGGCCCTCTTCGATCTCTTCCGAAGCCTGCTCCAGCTCTTCCGGCGACTGGATCTGCACGTTGAAGGTCACGCGCGTGACTTCGTTCTTGATCAGGTCCAGCAGGCGCGCGAACAGCTCGAACGACTCGCGCTTGTATTCCTGCTTGGGATCCTTCTGCGCATAGCCGCGCAGGTGGATGCCCTGGCGCAGGTGGTCCAGCGCGGCCAGGTGCTCGCGCCAGTGCGTGTCGATGCTCTGCAGCATGACCGAGCGCTCGAAGCCGGCGAACGACTCGCGGCCGACCATCGCGACCTTGCTGTCGTAGCGCTCCGCGGCCGCCTTCATGATCAGGTTGAGCAGCTCTTCGTCCTCGATGCTCTGCGCGCCCTCGATGGTCTGCGCCAGCGGCACTTCCAGGCCCCAGTCCTCGCGCAGGCGCGTTTCCAGGCCGGCGATGTTCCACTGCTCTTCCATGGTGTCGGCCGGCACGTGGTCGCGGAACAGCTCAACCAGCACGCTCTCGCGCAGGTTGGTCACCATGTCGCCGACATCCTGGGCTTCCAGCACGTCGTTGCGCAGCTTGTAGATTTCCTTGCGCTGGTCGTTGGCGACATCGTCGTACTGCAGCAGCTGCTTGCGGATGTCGAAGTTGCGGCCTTCGACCTTGCGCTGCGCCGACTCGATCGAGCGCGTGACGATGCCGGCTTCGATCGGCTCGCCCTCGGGCATCTTCAGGCGTTCCATGATGGCGCGCACGCGGTCGCCGGCGAAGATGCGCAGCAGCTGGTCGTCCAGCGACAGGTAGAAGCGCGACGAGCCCGGGTCGCCCTGGCGGCCGGCACGGCCACGCAACTGGTTGTCGATACGGCGCGACTCATGGCGCTCGGTGCCGACGATATGCAGGCCGCCGGCGGTCTTGACCTGCTCGTGCAGCGAATGCCACTCATCCTCGAGCTGCTTGATGCGCGCGGCCTTCTCGGCGTCGGACAGGTTCGGATCCGCCTCGATAAAGCCGGATTGCTTCTCCACATTGCCGCCCAGCACGATGTCGGTACCGCGACCGGCCATGTTGGTGGCAATCGTGATCATCTTGGGGCGGCCGGCCTGGGCCACGATCTCGGCTTCGCGTGCGTGCTGCTTGGCGTTGAGCACCTGGTGCGGCAGTTGTTCGCGATCGAGCAGGCCCGACAGGTATTCCGAGGTCTCGATCGAGGTGGTGCCCACCAGCACCGGCTGGCCACGCTCGTAGCAGTCGCGGATATCGCGCACCACGGCGTCGTAGCGCTCCTTGCCGGTCTTGTAGATCTGGTCCTGCTGGTCTTTGCGCTGGGCCGGGCGGTTGGTCGGGATCACCACCACTTCCAGGCCGTAGATCTCCTGGAACTCATACGCTTCGGTATCAGCCGTGCCGGTCATGCCGGCCAGCTTGTTGTACATGCGGAAGTAGTTCTGGAAGGTGATCGTCGCCAGCGTCTGGTTCTCTTGCTGGACGGTGACGCCTTCCTTGGCCTCCACGGCCTGGTGCAGGCCGTCGGACCAGCGGCGGCCGGTCATCAGGCGGCCGGTGAACTCGTCGACGATCACGACTTCGTCGTTCTGCACCACGTAGTGCTGGTCGCGATGGAACAGGCTGTGCGCGCGCAGGGCGGCGTACAGGTGGTGCATCAGCGTGATGTTCTGCGGCGCGTAGAGCGACTCGCCCTCGCCGATCAGGCCTTGCTGCGACAGGATCTCTTCGGCCTTCTCGTGGCCGGCTTCGGTCAGGTAGACCTGATGGCCCTTCTCGTCGACGTAGTAGTCGCCCGGCTTCTCGACGCCGGTGCCGTCGGCCTTCTCTTCACCGATCTGGCGCTCGAGCAGCTTGGGGATGCCGTTCATGCGCTGGTACAGGTCGGTCTGGTTCTCGGCCTGGCCGGAGATGATCAGCGGGGTGCGGGCCTCGTCGATCAGGATCGAGTCCACCTCATCGACGATGGCGTAGTTGAGCGGGCGCTGCACGCGCTGCGACGGGTCGTAGACCATGTTGTCGCGCAGGTAGTCGAAGCCGAACTCGTTATTGGTGCCGTAGGTGATGTCCGAGTTGTACGCCGCCTGCTTGGCGTCGTGCGGCATCTGCGACAGGTTCACGCCCACCGACAGGCCCAGGAAGTTGTACAGCCGGCCCATCCACTCGGCATCGCGCTGCGCCAGGTAGTCGTTGACGGTGACCACGTGCACGCCCTGGCCGGTGATGGCATTCAGGTACACGGCCAGGGTCGCGGTCAGCGTCTTGCCTTCGCCGGTGCGCATTTCGGCGATCTTGTTGTCGTTCAGCACCATGCCGCCGATCAGCTGCACGTCGAAGTGGCGCATCTTCATGACACGCTTGCTGGCCTCGCGGCAGACGGCGAAGGCCTCGGGCAGCAGCGCCTCGAGCGATTCGCCGCCGGCGTGGCGCTGCCGGAAGGTCTCCGTCATGCCGCGCAGTTCGTCGTCCGAGAGTTGCTCGAACTTCGGCTCCAGCGCATTGATCTGCGCCACCGTGCGGCGATATTGTTTGATCAGCCGCTCATTGCGGCTGCCGAAGACTTTCTTGAGAAGGCCGGTGATCATCGATTGCTTTCACCTGCGCGGAACCGGGTGGCACCCCAGGGATGCGGGCTGCTCCGGCGGCCGGGCGAGGAATGGATAGATTGGCGCAAAACGCCGAGTTTATCATGTGCCGGGGTCACGGCCGGAACGCGCCTGGCCCCGTCCCGCAAGGGCAGGCAAGCCTGCCGAATGTCGATCACGCGTGTGGTCCGCAGGATTGCCCGCGTGATTGCCCGCGCGCCCCATCGGCCACAGTTTGGGGCGGCCGCCGCAGCTTCAATCCACAGTCGGGCAAGGCGGCCCGCGCGCCCCTTGCTAGAATGCATGCATGCGCCGCTTCACCCATCACGCCCTGCAGACCCCCGCCGCCAAGCCGCTCAACGACTGGCTGGCCAAGGCCGGCCCGGTTTCGACGCTGATGCAGACCGCACGCCAGCTGTCGGTGCTTGAGGCCGAGGTGCTGGCACTGCTTCCCGCCGGCATGCGCGACGGCCTGGCCGTGGCCGGCGTCAAGCGTGACGCCACCGACCCGAACGCCCAGGTGCTGCTGTTGCTGGCCGCCCATGGCGCCGCCGCGGCGCGGGTACGCCAGGTGGTGCCGACATTGCTGAACCGGCTGCAGCAGCGCGGCTCGCACATCACCGCGATCCGGGTGCGGGTGCAGCCAGAGGTGTCACGCCACGCGGACTGGGAAGTGGAGCCCGTGCAACGCCAGCGCACCGGCGGCCGCATGACGCCCACGGGACTTGCCAACCTCGACCAGCTGGCGCGCAGCCTGCCGGATTCGCCGCTGCGCGACGCGCTCAATACGCTGCTGGCCCATCACCGCTAGCCCGGTGCCGATCACGAAAAAGCGGACCCTCGGGTCGGCTTTTTTTTTGCGCCAGTTCGCCAGGATCAGGCAAACGCCGGCTGCGCCTGCGGCAGGAACGCGGCCGGGGCTTCCTCGACGCGGTCGAAGGTGACCAGCTCGTAGGCTTCCTGGTCGGCCAGCAGCGCACGCAGCAACTGATTGTTCAGGCCGTGGCCCGACTTGTTGGCCACATAGGCACCGATCAGCGGATGGCCCACCACATACAGGTCGCCGATCGCATCCAGGATCTTGTGGCGCACGAACTCGTCGCCGTAGCGCAGCTCTTCATTGTTGAGCATGCGGTGCTCATCCAGCACAATCGCGTTGTCCAGGCTGCCACCGCGCGCCAGGCCCATCTCGCGCAGGGCTTCCACCTCGTGCGCAAAGCCGAAGGTGCGGGCGCGGGCAATCTCGCGCACGTAGCTGGTGTCGGCAAAGTCGATCGAGAAGGTCTGGCCGGTCTTGTCGACCGCCGGGTGGCGGAAGTCGATGGTGAACGACAGCTTGAAGCCGAAGAACGGCTCCAGCCGCGCCAGCTTGTCGCCCTCGCGTACTTCCACCGGCTTCTTGACGCGGATAAAGGTCTTCAGCGCGTTCTGCTCTTCAATACCGGCCGACTGCAGCAGGAACACGAAGGACGCGGCGCTGCCGTCCATGATCGGGATTTCCTCGGCGTCGACATCGACATAGAGGTTGTCGATGCCCAGGCCCGCGCACGCCGACATCAGGTGCTCGACGGTCGAAACGCGCGCGCCATCCTTCTGCAGCACCGACGCCAGGCGCGTGTCGCCGATAGCCGACGCGGCCACGGGAATCTCGACGGCCTCGGGCAGGTCGACGCGGGTAAAGACGATGCCGGTGTCCGCCGGCGCGGGACGCAGGGTCAACGTGACCTTGCGTCCCGAGTGCAGGCCGATGCCAACGGTCTTCACCAGGGATTTGATCGTGCGCTGTTTGAGCATGACAGCCTCAACTATTATAAAAATCTATCGGGCGGCTTTTTTGATTAAGGGATTTTACCACCACCTCAGGGGCGCTGCAGCCGGGTTTTGTTTCCGGCTGTTAACACTCCCTTAACAAGTTGCGTATTGTCCACGTTTAGCCGGATGACTGTGTCAGCCACGCAACGCCGCCAGCACTGCCTCGGCGCTGCTGACGCGGAATTCGCCCGGTGCCTCGACGTCGAGCCGGGTGACGACGCCGTCGTCGATCACCATCGCGTAGCGCTTGGAGCGCACGCCCATGCCGCGCGCGCCCAGGTCCTGGTCCAGGCCCAGCGCGCGGGTCCACTCGGCGCTGCCGTCGGCCATCATGCGTACCGTGCCGCCCGCCTGCTGCTCACGGCCCCAGGCGCCCATCACGAAGGCGTCGTTGACCGACACGCACCAGACCTCGTCGACGCCGGCCTCGCGCAGCGCCGCGGCGTGCTGCACAAAGCCCGGCACATGCTTGGCCGAGCAGGTCGGCGTGAAAGCGCCGGGCAGGCCGAACACCACGATCTTGCGGCCGCGGACCAGGTCCGCCACCTTGAAGGCATTGGGACCGAGCGCACAGCCGTTGCCTTCGGTTTCAAAGAATTCCTGCAGCGTGGCGTCGGGGACGCGGGAACCGACAGTGATCATGGGTCGTGGTCCTTCTGGGTTTTCTGAAGAATAGTCCGGATGCCGGGGCGCAGACGCCCGCACTCAGGCAGACGGGCAATCTCAAGATCATAGGCGCCTTGCCCGCATTGCCAAAGCCGGGTCACATCCGGTGACATCCGGCGCGGGTCCGATACACCTTGCTACAAAGACGTCCGCGCGGCGCACCTCTTGGGTGCG
>NZ_JFJW01000160.1:0-14173 GCF_000611125.1 Cupriavidus sp. SK-4 | reverse complement strand
CCACCAGGAGTTGTGTGTAATGAGGTGCCTTCAAAGAGGGGAAGCAGCGCAGCGACTACGAAAAGGCGTTGCCCGCGCTGCAGACCTATTTCACCCTGATCCACAACACGGGGAACCGCAACTTCGACATCGCCCGAACCACCAGGCTGGAACTGGAATGGTGGATCGTGCATCGGGAGCATGAGCGTTATGGACCCGATGCGTTGACCAACGCTTGTGCGGAAGCGGCGGCGTCGCTGTACATGGTGTCCGCGAATGCCACGCGCGAACACGGGCGGCTGCGCGCGCAAGCGATGCTGCTTCGCGATGCTCGCGCAGAAGCGGGCGACATGACGGACGAGGACTGGGCAATCATCGAATCGATGCTGCACCAGAGCTATCAGTCGCTAAGCCATGCGGTCACATCGCTGCCGCTGCCGCTGCGGCAAGCCGGCCGTGAGCTGCGAGGCGGGCGTCGATTCCTCGAGTAGGGCGCTGCTACGTCTCCACCGCAGGGCGGTAGTCGGGCAAAGTGCCGCTAACAAAACCATGTCATCGTCATATGGCCGTTGAGCGTTGCCATGTGTCATGGCACGGAAGAAGATCAACACCGAATTGTGGAAGGCATTGCAGCCGCTGCTGCCGATGGTGGCCCCCCCTCGCGAGCGTCTCAATACGACTGCGGATTCAATCGGTCGATACACCGGCTGAACGATTCCATCAAGCTGTTGCATCGACCGGTTGAATCCGCATTCGGTTTCGTACATACAATGAGGGCTTTGGCGAAAGGCTCTCCGCAATTGGCGGCTTCGCCGCTGCCACCGCGCCGCCGTGCGGCACAGTGGTTTCAACCTCGCGCCGCGTCTGAATGCTGACGAACCATTTGCCGCCGCTCAGGCTCACGGTGACGTTGCGCAGCTCGCCCAGCGTTTTCCGGCTATTGCGGTAGCGCAGCCAGCCCAGCTTGGGCAGGAAGAGGCGGCCATTGGCCTGATCGAGCTTGATCTGTTTCGGGTCGGGGTAGCGGAAGCTGTCGTGTTGCCCCTTGCGCTTGAAGCGCGGGAAGTCGGCCCGCTTGTCGAAGAAGTTTTTGTAGGCGTTTTCGAGGTCTTTGAGCGCATGTTGCAGCGGATGGACGGGCGCATCCTTCAGTCAAGCCGTCCCCAAGCTGTTGCGCCACGCCGTCAGATGCTTCGCCATCGCGACATAGCCGATGAACTTGCCGCCCGCGTCGTGATTTTCCTTTTGCAACGCCAGCGCTTTGTTGAACACGAAACGGCACGAGCCAGCGAAGCGGCGCATTTGGCGCTGCTGTTCGCCGGTCGGCATCAGTTCGTACTTGAAGGCTTGGATGCGTTGCATGGCGGGGATGATACTCTTGGCCTATGAGCAGTGAAAACGATATTCGGCATGGGCGGCGGTGCACCCATCGGGGTCATCCGCAAACACATCGAGCAGCAGCAGACACCACACTGAGGCAAAAGCAAGGACGGCTATGCCGTCCTTGCTATCCTTCCCCGCCCTGAGGGGCGAGGTTTGCCGCGCAACTGATCAAGACTGCCCTCGTAGCGGCCGCGCCAGACATCCGCCTCAGTCCGAGGGGAAATGCTCCGCAGCAGTCTGATCAAGCTGCAGCTTGATCATGACCACCAGGCAATGAATGCCGTGGCATGCCTCGGAGCGTTCGCTTTCCACTTCCAGCAGGGACAGGATGCAACTAAGGCTGGCGCTGATGTGCTCGAGTGATTCGAGGCAGTCTGCTGGATTGGCGGCCAGCACGGTTTCATGTTTCGACGTGGTTCGTTTTTGCATTGCGAGCTCCTAAACGCGTGAACTTGGCCGCATGATGCGGCCACCTTTAGCGAGTTTCAGGTTGCTACGCCCGATCACCATTGTTTCGGTGATGCCTCTAGTGTTCCCATAGCGATCGTTCATGGCGATCAGAGGATTCGCAATTCTCTAGCCTTTGTCATCAGAAGGCCTTCACCAGCTGCCGCTGCCCAGCGGGTTCCGAGCGGGACGGGAGAACCTCAGGCCACGCGCCGCCCCGGCATCAGCCCGCCATACTCCTTCCCCAAGAACTCCGCCGTATGCTCCAGCAAATAGGCGCGGCAGCTCTCGCTGGCCGGCGACAACCGCTTGCTGGACATATGCGCGACATGCCAGATGCGCTCGATCGGCGTGCCGGTAACGTCCAGCAGCGCGATCTCGCCGGTGCGCAGTTCCAGCGACAGCGTGTGCAGCGACAACAGGCTGATGCCCATGCCGGCCATCACGGCCTGCTTGATGGTTTCGTTGCTGCCCAGCGTGATCACCTTGGCCGGCGTGAACAGGTGGTCCCGGAACATGTACTCCGCTACGGTACGGGTGCCGGAACCCGGTTCGCGCAGCAGGAAGGTCTCGTGACGCAGTTCCTGCAGGTCGAATCCCTTTGCGTCGTGTAACGGGTGCCGCGGCGAGGCCACCAGCACGTGCGGGTGCGCGGCGATGGGTTCCGACACCGCATCCAGTTCGCGCGGCGGGCGGCCCATCAGTGCGAGGTCGATGGCGTTGTCCTGCAGCAGCCGCAGCAGCGTCTCGCGATTGCCTTCGGCGATGCGCAGGTCCACGCCCGGATGCAGCGCGGTAAAGCCGGCGAGCAGCTTGGGCGCGAAGTACTTCGACGTGCTGATCAGCCCGATCGTGATCGAACCCTGCTCGACGTCCTTGACCGCCTGCAAGCCTTCCTCGGCGTCCTTGACCTCGCCCAGGATCCGGGACGCATGGTGCAGCAGGCGGTCGCCGGGCTCGGTCAGCGTGAGCTGCCCCTTGACCCGCTCGAACAGCGCCATGCCGACCACGGATTCAAGCTGCTTGACCTGCATCGAGACCGCTGGCTGGGTCAGGTGCAGTTCCTCGGCCGCGCGCACGAAGCTGGCGTGCCTGGCCACGGTGACGAAGATCTGCAACTGGCGAAGGGTGAGGGCGCGCAGGAAGGACGACATGGGCAGTTGGGGGGGCGGGCGTTGGATGTTCCCGTGATGTGCAGTTTGGTTCGCACTTAAGGGATTGCTTATACAGGGGCTAAGAATATCTGAATTTACCTTATGTGGGTGGGCTTATATCTTTGCATCAACGCAGCAGCCAAGACGCTCAACCACGCAAGGAGACAAGCATGAACGCACCTGAATCGGTCCAAGCCAAGCCGCGCAAGCGATATGACGCCGGCGTCATGAAGTACAAGGAAATGGGGTACTGGGACGGCGACTACGAGCCCAAGGATACCGACCTGCTGGCGCTGTTCCGCATCACGCCGCAGGACGGCGTGGATCCGGTCGAGGCCGCCGCCGCGGTTGCCGGCGAGTCCTCCACCGCCACCTGGACGGTGGTGTGGACCGACCGCCTGACCGCCTGCGACATGTACCGCGCCAAGGCCTACCGGGTCGATCCGGTGCCCAACAACCCCGAGCAGTTCTTCTGCTACGTGGCCTATGACCTGTCGCTGTTCGAGGAAGGCTCGATCGCCAACCTGACCGCTTCGATCATCGGCAACGTCTTCAGCTTCAAGCCGATCAAGGCGGCGCGCCTGGAAGACATGCGCTTCCCGGTGGCCTATGTGAAGACCTTCGCCGGCCCGTCCACCGGCATCATCGTCGAGCGCGAGCGCCTGGACAAGTTCGGCCGCCCGCTGCTGGGCGCGACCACCAAGCCCAAGCTGGGCCTGTCGGGCCGCAACTACGGCCGCGTGGTGTATGAGGGCCTGAAGGGCGGGCTGGACTTCATGAAGGATGACGAGAACATCAACTCGCAGCCTTTCATGCACTGGCGCGACCGCTTCCTGTTCGTGATGGACGCGGTCAACAAGGCCTCGGCCGCAACCGGCGAGGTCAAGGGCAGCTACCTCAACGTGACCGCCGGCACCATGGAAGAGATGTACCGGCGTGCCGAGTTCGCCAAGTCGCTGGGCTCGGTCATCATCATGATCGACCTGATCGTCGGCTGGACCTGTATCCAGTCCATGAGCAACTGGTGCCGCCAGAACGACATGATCCTGCACCTGCACCGCGCGGGCCATGGCACCTACACCCGGCAGAAGAACCACGGCGTGTCGTTCCGCGTGATTGCCAAATGGCTGCGCCTGGCAGGCGTCGACCACATGCACACCGGCACCGCGGTGGGCAAGCTGGAAGGCGATCCGCTGACCGTGCAGGGCTACTACAACGTCTGCCGCGATGCGTACACCCACACCGACCTGTCGCGCGGGCTGTTCTTTGACCAGGACTGGGCTTCGCTGCGCAAGGTGATGCCGGTGGCCTCCGGCGGCATCCATGCCGGCCAGATGCACCAGCTGATTCACCTCTTTGGCGACGATGTGGTGCTGCAGTTCGGCGGCGGCACCATCGGCCACCCGCAGGGCATCCAGGCCGGCGCCACCGCCAACCGCGTTGCGCTGGAAGCGATGGTGCTGGCGCGCAACGAAGGCCGCGACATCCTCAACGAAGGGCCGGAGATCCTGCGCGATGCCGCGCGCTGGTGCGGACCGCTGCGGGCTGCGCTCGATACCTGGGGCGACATCAGCTTCAACTACACGCCGACCGACACCTCGGACTTCGCGCCCACCGCGTCGGTGGCCTGAGCCCTGGCGCGACGCCACCAAAGCACGACGAGCGAACCCAAAGAACGAGAGGACATCATGCGTATTACTCAAGGCACTTTCTCCTTCCTGCCCGACCTCACCGACGCGCAGATCACCAGCCAGCTTGAATACTGCCTGAACCAGGGCTGGGCGGTCGGCATCGAGTACACCGACGACCCGCATCCGCGCAATACCTACTGGGAGATGTTCGGCCTGCCGATGTTCGACCTGCGCGATGCCGCCGGCATCCTGCTGGAGATCAACAACGCGCGCAGCACCTTCCCCAACCACTATATCCGCGTCACGGCTTTCGATTCGACGCATACGGTGGAGTCGGTGGTGATGTCGTTCATCGTCAACCGTCCTGCGGACGAGCCCGGCTTCCGCCTGGTGCGCCAGGAAGAGCCCGGCCGCACCATGCGCTACTCGATCGAGAGCTACGCCGTGCAGGCACGCCCCGAGGGTAGCCGCTACTGAGCGGCACCGGCTGAACCGGCGCAGCGCCGCCATGGCGCTGCCGCCGGCGATTTCCTGACTGTGCAATCCCACGGTTGCGCCGCCGCAAGGCCGCGCACCGGGGGGAGCTGCGCCTCGAATCTTCGAGCCGGATGCTCGAATGATCCTCACGGAGCCTGCCATGTCCGCACCTGAAACGACCGCATCGCTGCAGCCGCCAGCCGCTCCGGCCGGATCGCTGGCCGAGTCGCTGGCCAGCTCGGGCATCACCGAGCTGCTGGCCCAGCTTGACCGCGAGCTGATCGGACTGAAGCCGGTGAAAGCGCGCATCCGCGATATCGCCGCCTTGCTGCTGGTGGACAAGCTGCGCGCCGCGCGCGGCTTCAGCGCCGGTGCGCCCAGCCTGCATATGTGCTTCACCGGCAATCCCGGCACCGGCAAGACCACCGTGGCCATGCGCATGGCGCAGATCCTGCACCAGCTGGGCTACGTGCGCCGTGGCCACCTGGTGGCGGTGACCCGCGACGACCTGGTCGGCCAGTACATCGGCCATACCGCGCCCAAGACCAAGGAGATCCTGAAGAAGGCCATGGGCGGGGTGCTCTTCATCGACGAGGCCTACTACCTCTACCGCCCGGAGAACGAGCGCGACTACGGCCAGGAGGCCATCGAGATCCTGCTGCAGGTGATGGAGAACAACCGCGACGACCTGGTGGTGATCCTGGCCGGCTACAAGGACCGCATGGACCGCTTCTTCGAGTCCAACCCGGGCATGTCCTCGCGCGTTGCCCACCATGTCGACTTCCCCGACTACCAGCTCGACGAGCTGCGCCAGATCGCCGACCTGATGCTGTCCGAGATGCAATACCGCTTCGACGACGAAAGCCGGGCCGTGTTTGCCGACTACCTGGCCCGGCGCATGGCACAGCCGCACTTTGCCAATGCCCGCAGCGTGCGCAATGCGCTGGACCGCGCTCGGCTGCGCCATGCCTCGCGCCTGCTGGACGATGCCGGCACGGTCGTCGACGACCATACCCTGACCACCATCACGGCGTCTGACCTGCTTGCCAGCCGCGTGTTTTCGAAGGCCGCGCAGGCCCCGGCCAAGGAGTAAGCCATGCAAGCCCTGATTTTCGATGTCGACGGCACGCTGGCCGATACCGAGAGCGCCCACCTGCAAGCCTTCAATGCCGCCTTTGCCGAGGTCGGCCTGGACTGGCACTGGGACGCGCCGCTCTACACGCGCCTGCTCAAGGTGGCCGGCGGCAAGGAGCGCCTGATGCATTACTGGCGCATGGTCGACCCGGAAGAGGCCCGTGGCTGCAAGGTGAAGGAAACCATCGACGCCGTGCACGCCATCAAGACCCGCCACTATGCCGAGCGCGTCGGGGCGGGCGGCCTGCCGCTGCGCCCGGGCATTGTCCGCCTGATCGACGAGGCCGGCGAGGCCGGGCTGCCGCTCGCGATTGCCACCACCACCACGCCGGCCAACCTCGACGCGCTGCTGCAGGCGCCGCTTGGCGCCGACTGGCGCCGGCGCTTTGCCGCCATCGGCGACGCCGGCACCACGCCCATCAAGAAGCCGGCGCCCGATGTCTACCTGGCGGTGCTGGAGCGGCTCGGCCTGGAAGGCGGTGACTGCCTGGCGATCGAGGACTCGGCGAACGGCCTGCGCGCCGCCCGGGCGGCCGGCATTCCCACCGTAATCACGCCCACCGCGTTCAGCGCGCAGGACTCCTTTGAGGGCGCGCTGCTGGTGCTGCCGCATCTTGGCGATCCCGGCGAGCCCATGCCCCAGCACGTGCCCGGTGCGGCAAACCGCTGGGCCGACCTTGCCGCGTTGCGCGCCTGGCACCACGGCACCCTGATCGAGGCCACCTGACATGCATGCCACTGAACCCAACACCGGCCATGGCAGCCAGCGTGCCATCCGCCTGGCGCCTTCCATTCTGTCGGCCGATTTCGCGCGCCTGGGCGAAGAGGTGTGCGCGATCGAGGCCGGCGGCGCGGACCTGGTGCACTTCGATGTGATGGACAACCACTATGTGCCCAACCTGACTATCGGCCCGCTGGTGTGCGAGGCGATCCGGCCGCTGGTCTCCATCCCCATCGACGTGCACCTGATGGTGGAACCGGTCGACGCGCTGATCCCGCTGTTTGCCAAGGCCGGCGCCAACATCATCAGCTTCCACCCGGAGGCGAGCCGCCACGTCGATCGCACCATCGGCCTGATCCGCGACCACGGCTGCAAGGCCGGCCTGGTGCTCAACCCGGCCACGCCGCTGGGCTGGCTGGACCATACGCTGGACCAGCTCGACCTGGTGCTGCTGATGAGCGTGAACCCGGGCTTCGGCGGCCAGGCCTTCATCTCGGGCGTGCTGGACAAGGTGCGCCAGGCACGCGCGCGCATCGACCGGCAGGTGGACGCCGGCGGGCGGCCGGTCTGGCTGGAGATCGACGGCGGCGTCAAGGCCGACAACATTGCCGAGATCGCGCGCGCGGGCGCCGACACCTTCGTGGCCGGCAGCGCCGTGTTCGGCGCGCCCGATGCCGACGGCGGCTACTCGAGCATCCTGCACCGCTTGCGCGAGGCCGCCACGGTCACATAGCGGCCACCCGCACCGGCACTACACAAGAACACATAGCCAATCTATAGGAGACCTGTCATGCCTGAAGTCCAAAGGATGACCCTGACGCAGTTNAGTCCCTGATCGAGGACCGCCGCCGCTATCCGGATGCCAGCGGCGGCTTCAACGGCCTGATTCTCAACGTCGCCATGGCCTGCAAGGAAATTGCGCGCGCGGTTGCCTTCGGCGCGCTGGGGGGCTTGCACGGCAAGGCCAGCAATCAAGCTGGGGAAGCAGGGGCCGTCAACGTGCAAGGCGAAATCCAGCAGAAGCTGGACGTGCTGAGCAATACCACCTTCCTGCGCGTCAACGAGTGGGGAGGGTACCTGGCCGGCATGGCGTCGGAGGAGATGGAGGCGCCTTACCAGATCCCGGAACACTACCCGCGCGGCAAGTACCTGCTGGTGTTCGATCCGCTCGACGGCTCGTCCAACATCGACGTCAATGTCTCGGTGGGCAGCATCTTCTCGGTGTTGCGCGCGCCTGAGGGCGCAAGCGCCGTGACCGAGCAGGATTTCCTGCAGCCCGGCAGCGCCCAGGTGGCGGCAGGCTATGCGCTCTACGGTCCCACCACCATGCTGGTGCTGACCGTCGGCAACGGCGTCAACGGCTTCACGCTCGATCCCAACCTGGGAGAGTTCTTCCTGACGCACCCCAACCTGCGGGTGCCGGCCGATACTCAGGAATTTGCCATCAATGCGTCGAACAGCCGCTTCTGGGAAGCGCCGGTGCAGCGCTATATCGCCGAGTGCATGGCCGGCAAGAGCGGGCCGCGCGGCAAGGATTTCAATATGCGCTGGATCGCGTCGATGGTGGCCGAGGCGCACCGCATCCTGATGCGCGGCGGCGTCTTCATGTACCCGCGCGACTCCAAGGATCCCGCCAAGCCGGGCCGCCTGCGCCTGCTGTACGAGGCCAATCCGATCGCCTTCCTGATGGAGCAGGCCGGCGGACGCGCCAGCACCGGCCGGCAGACGCTGATGTCGGTGGCGCCGGGCGCGCTGCACCAGCGCATTGGCGTGATCTTCGGCTCGCGCAATGAAGTGGAACGGATCGAGGGCTACCACACCGACCAGACCGATCCCGACCTTCCGAGTCCCCTGTTCAACGAGCGCAGCCTGTTCCGCGCGTCTGCCTGAGGTGCCTGGCCATGTCAGAACGTTATCCCATTATCGCCATCACCGGCTCCTCGGGCGCCGGTACCACGTCGGTGACCCGTACCTTCGAGAACATCTTCCGCCGCGAAGGCGTGAAGTCAGTGGTGATCGAAGGCGACAGCTTCCACCGCTACGACCGCGCCGAGATGAAGGTCAAGATGGCCGAGGCCGAGCGCACCGGCAATATGAACTTCAGCCACTTCGGCGAGGAGAACAACCTGTTCGGCGAGCTGGAGAACCTGTTCCGCTCCTATGCCGAAACCGGCACGGGCATGCACCGGCACTACCTGCATAGCCCGGAGGAGGCGGCGCCGTTCGGGCAGGAACCCGGCACCTTCACCCAGTGGGAGCCGTTGCCGGCCGATACCGACCTGCTGTTCTACGAGGGGCTGCACGGCGGCGTGGTCACCGACTCGGTCAATGTCGCCCAGTATCCCAACCTGCTGATCGGCGTGGTGCCTGTCATCAACCTGGAATGGATTCAGAAGCTGTGGCGCGACAAGAAGCAGCGCGGCTATTCGACCGAGGCCGTGACCGACACCATCCTGCGCCGCATGCCGGACTACGTGAACTACATCTGCCCGCAGTTCTCGCGCACGCATGTGAACTTCCAGCGGGTGCCGTGCGTGGATACGTCCAACCCGTTTATCTCCCGCGAAATCCCCGCGCCCGATGAAAGCATGGTGGTGATCCGCTTTGCCAACCCGAAGGGGATCGACTTCCAGTACCTGCTGAGCATGATCCACGACTCCTTCATGTCGCGCGCCAACACCATCGTGGTGCCCGGCGGCAAGATGGAACTGGCCATGCAGCTGATCTTCACGCCCTTCGTGCTGCGCATGATGGAGCGCCGCAAGCGCGCCGCGCTGTAAGGACCCGACCGTGAAACGCCGACTCGCGAGGATCTTCTGAATGAACGCCCCAGAACGCATCGATTCCGCAGCGCGCTGTGCCAACGCGCTGCGCTTCCTGGCCGCCGACGCGGTGGAGCAGGCCAAATCGGGCCACCCCGGCGCACCCATGGGCATGGCCGAGATGGCCGAAGTGCTGTGGCGACGCCACCTGCGCCACAACCCGGCCAACCCGGCCTGGCCCGACCGTGACCGCTTCGTGCTGTCCAACGGCCATGCTTCCATGCTGCAGTATGCGCTGCTGCACCTGACCGGCTACGACCTGCCGATGTCGCAGCTGCGCCAGTTCCGCCAGCTGCACGCGGCCACGCCCGGCCATCCGGAGCTTGGCGTAACGCCGGGCGTGGAAACCACCACCGGGCCGCTGGGGCAGGGCCTGGCCAATGCCGTCGGCATGGCGCTGGCGGAGAAGCTGCTGGCCGCGAGCTTCAACCGGCCCGGCTTCGACATCGTCGACCATCACACCTACGTCTTCCTTGGCGATGGCTGCCTGATGGAAGGGCTCAGCCACGAGGCCTGCTCGCTGGCGGGCACGCTCAGGCTGGGCAAGCTGATCTGCCTGTACGACGACAACGGCATCTCCATCGACGGCGAGGTCGCCGGCTGGTTTGCCGACGACACCCCGAAGCGCTTTGCCGCGTACGGCTGGCATGTGATCGCCGTCGACGGGCACGATGTCCAGGCCATCGACGCTGCGCTGCACGAGGCCAAAGCCGAGCGCGACCGGCCTACGCTGATCTGCTGCCGCACCGTGATAGGCAAGGGCGCGCCCGACAAGGCCGGCGGGCACGATGTGCACGGCGCCCCGCTGGGCGCGCCGGAAATCGCCGCCATGCGCACCGCGCTGGGCTGGGAAGCCGAGCCCTTCACGGTGCCGGCGGATGTCGCCGACGCCTGGGACGCACGCGCGAAAGGCGCCGCGCGCGAGGCCGAATGGGAAGCGCGCTTCGTCAGCTATTGCGCCGCACACCCCGAACAGGCCGAAGAATTCGTGCGCCGTGTCAATGGCCGCCTGCCCGAAGGCTTCGATGCCGGGCTGATGGCGTTGCTGGACGCGCCGTCGCCGCTGCAAGGCAAGATCGCCACGCGCAAGGCATCGCAGCTGTGCCTGGAGGCGCTCACGCCCGCCTTGCCCGAACTGCTGGGCGGCTCGGCCGACCTGACCGGCTCCAACCTGACCAATGTCAAGGCATCGGTCTGGGTCAACCATGCCGGGCATGGCAACTACGTGAGCTACGGCGTGCGCGAGTTCGGCATGGCCGCCGCCATGAACGGCATTGCGCTGCATGGGGGGCTGATTCCCTACGGCGGCACTTTCATGACGTTCTCGGACTATTCGCGCAATGCCATCCGCATGGCGGCGCTGATGCGCCTGCGCGTGGTCCACGTGCTGACCCATGACTCGATCGGGCTCGGCGAGGACGGTCCCACCCACCAGCCGGTGGAACACGCCGCCAGCCTGCGGCTGATCCCCAACAACCAGGTCTGGCGTCCCTGCGACGGCGCCGAGACCGCGTACGCGTGGCTGGCCGCGCTGCAGCGCGAGGATGGCCCGAGCTGCCTGGTGCTGTCGCGGCAGGCGCTGATGCCGTTCGAGCGCAGTGCGGCCCAGCGCGCGGAGATTGCGCGCGGCGGCTATGTGCTGCGCGATGTGCCGGCGCCGCGCGTGGTGCTGATCGCCACCGGCTCCGAGGTGGAAATCGCCATGCGCGCGGCGCTGGACCTGGCCGATGCCGGCATCGCCGCGCGCGTGGTGTCCATGCCCTGCGTGGAGCTGTTCTACGCGCAGGACGTGGCGTACCGGGACACCGTGCTGCCACCGGGCCTGCCGCGCGTCAGCGTGGAGGCGGGCGGCACCTGGTTCTGGCGCGCCGTGGTGGGCGAGCAGGGCCTGGCGCTGGGCATCGACACCTTCGGCGAATCCGCGCCGGCCGAGGCGCTGTACCAGCACTTTGGCCTGACCCCGGCTCATGTTGCTGCGGCCGCGCGCGTGCTGCTGGAGGAGGCGTGATGGCTACCGTATCCATGCCCTGCACCGCGGTGCTGATCGACCTGGACGGCACGCTGGTCGACAGCGCGCCTGACATTGTCGAGGCCGCCAACCGCATGCTGGCCGACTTCGGCAGCCCGGCATTGCCGTTCGACACCGTGGCCGGCTTCATCGGCCGCGGCGTGCCCAACCTGGTGCGGCGCGTGCTCGAGACCGCCGGGCTTACGCCGCGGGTTGAGGCCGCCGAAGCCGTGGAGATGTTCCACCGCCACTATGCCGAGACCAACGGCCGCCTCGGGTCGGTGTTCCCGGGCGTGGCGGCAGGATTGGAGGCGCTCAGGCAGCAGGGCTACCGGCTTGCCTGCGTCACCAACAAGCCGCGCGCGCTGGCGGTGCCGCTGCTGGCGCTGACCGGGTTGTCGCAATACCTGGAAGTGCTGGTGGCGGGCGACTCGATCGCGCAGATGAAACCGGACCCCGAACCGCTGCGCCACGCCTGCAACCTGCTCGACGTCGATACGGCTCAGGGCGTGCTGGTGGGGGATTCGGCGGTGGACGTGGCGGCGGCGCGCGCGGCCGGCATCCCGGTCTGCCTGGTGCGCTATGGCTACGCCGGCCCCGGCGGGCCCGCGGCGCTGGGCGCCGATGCGCTGCTCGATTCGCTGGAGGCGTTGCCGGCGCTGCTGACGCCGGCGCGGCTGGCGCCAGCCGCCTGATGTTGCGCCGGCGCGCCAGCGCGACCGGCAAGGATACCAAGACAAGTAAAGGAGACAGCATGACTATCAAGGTTGCCATCAACGGCTACGGACGCATCGGCCGCAATGTGCTGCGCGCCCATTATGAAGGCGGCAAACGGCACGATATCAAGATCGTCGCCATCAACGACCTCGGCAACGCGGCCACCAATGCGCACCTGACCCAGTACGACACCGTCCACGGCCGCTTCCCGGGCGAGGTCTCGGTCGACGGCGATGCCTTCCGCGTCAACGGCGACCGGATCCGCGTGCTGGCGCAGCGCAACCCGGCCGAGCTGCCGTGGGGCGAACTGGGCGTGGACGTGGTGATGGAATGCACCGGGCTCTTCACCAGCAAGGAAAAGGCCTCGGCCCACCTGAAGGGCGGCGCGAAGAAGGTGATCATCTCCGCCCCCGGCGGCAAGGACGTGGACGCCACCATCGTCTTCGGCGTCAACCACAGCGTGCTGAAGGCCACCGACACGGTGATCTCCAACGCCTCGTGCACCACCAACTGCCTGGCGCCGCTGGTCAAGCCGCTGCACGAGAAGCTGGGCGTGGTGAACGGCCTGATGACCACGGTGCACTCCTATACCAACGACCAGGTGCTGACCGACGTCTACCACGAAGACTTGCGCCGGGCGCGCTCGGCCACCATGTCGATGATCCCGACCAAGACCGGCGCCGCCGCCGCGGTCGGGCTGGTGATGCCTGAGCTGGACGGCCGGCTGGACGGCTTTGCCGTGCGCGTGCCGACCATCAATGTGTCGCTGGTCGACCTGTCCTTCGTGGCGGCGCGGCCCACCACGGTGGAGGAGGTGAACGGCATCCTGAAGGCCGCCGCAGAAGGCGAGCTCAAGGGCATCCTGGACTACAACACCGCGCCGCTGGTCTCGGTGGACTTCAACCACAACCCGGCGTCGTCCACCTTCGACGCCACCCTGACCAAGGTCAACGGCACGCTGGTCAAGGTGTCGGCCTGGTATGACAACGAATGGGGCTTCTCCAACCGCATGCTGGATACCGCGGTGGCGCTGGCCCACGCACGCTAGCAGGTTGCCACGATGAGCCTATCCCATGCTACGAACCCGCAACCGAAACCCGCGGCGGCGCCGCACACGCTGGCCGCACTGCTTGCAGCCGGTGGACTGGCTGGCAAGCGGGTCTTTATCCGCGCCGACCTCAACGTCCCGCAGGATGCAGCGGGCGCTATCACCGACGATACCCGCATCCGGGCTTCCGTGCCCGCCATCGCGGCCTGCCTGCAGGCGGGCGCCGCGGTGATGGTCACCTCGCACCTGGGCCGGCCGCAGGAGGGGGCGCCCGACCCGCGCCATAGCCTGGCGCCGGTGGGCCGCCGCCTGTCTGAACTGCTGGGCCGCCAGGTGCCGCTCTTGTCCGGCTGGACCGAGGGCGGTTTCCAGGTGCCGCCCGGGCAGGTGGTGCTGCTGGAAAACTGCCGCATGAACACGGGCGAGAAGAAGAACAGCGACGATCTGGCGCAGAAGATGGCGGCGCTGTGCGATGTATACGTCAACGACGCGTTCGGCACCGCCCACCGCGCCGAGGCGACCACGCATGGCATCGCCAGGTACGCCCCCATTGCCTGCGCCGGCCCGCTGCTGGCCGCCGAGATCGACGCGCTGGGCAAGGCGCTGGGCCAGCCGGCGCGACCGCTGGTGGCAATCGTGGCCGGCTCCAAGG
>NZ_JFJW01000159.1:53576-66418 GCF_000611125.1 Cupriavidus sp. SK-4 | reverse complement strand
TGGAGCGTCTGTTCCGCCGCCTCAAAGGCTTCCGTCGCATCTTTTCCCGATTCGACAAACTAGACGTGATGTTCATCGCCTTCATCAATTTTGCGCTCATCGTCGACGGGCTCAGATAGCGTGAACACGCCCTAACCAGAAGTCGAGGGCCTGTGAGATGGGCGGCTGTGGCAGGTGTCCGTCCACAATGGCTTGAAGAATTGCCCTGCCGTTCATGTTTGCGACGTCGGCGGGTGAGGCAAGGCCGTATCGATATTCCATCTCGTCAGATCTCCTCGTTGTTGGTAATATATGCAGATACAAACAATGCATCTGCATATAGTATCGGCATGCAAAAGCGAAGGCAAGGAGCCAGGACCCTGCGCGCAGACGCCGCTGCGGTTCTCGACGTCGATCTCGGCTGGTGGTCGCGCCTGTTGGCGCGCAGAATTACAGCGGAGCTGGATGAGGCGTTGGCTTCATCTGGCCTGTCCAGTACCCAATTTGGATTGATGTGCCTGATCGCGTCAGCAACGGACGACACCCTTGCCTCATTGGCGCAACGAGCCGGGCTGAATCAATCGACAATGTCGAGGAATGTGGATCAGCTTGTCAGCACGGGGCTGGTGGAAGTCGTCACGTCTGAAGCGGATCGCCGCCGCCGCGCGGTGTGGTTGACAGAGGCCGGCGCCTTCAAGTTGCAACAGGCTCTGTCGCTGTGGCAGCCCGCCCACCGCGCGTTGCGCCAAAAGCTGGGTTCAGAGTTGCACGACATGGTAGGCGTGGTCGCGGCAAGGCTGGCAGAGTAGCGGCAGGGCGCCTGACCGACAACGACGCTGTTGCGGCATCCTTCCATTTCCAAAAAGAAAAAGAAGGGTAGGGGTCAACATGTATAAGGGCTTGCTGCTAGTTGCGGCCGTCGCGGCCGCCTTCACTATTGGCTTGCCCGATCATCGATCACCTGCTGTAGCGCCCGCACAAATTGCCTGACTGCTGGCGTCGCTACCTCCTCGTCAAACGCGAATTCCACGTCGAAGCGGTCAGCGACCTCAGGCAGTGGCACCAGGCGCACGGTCGGCGGACAGACGGTTGACAGGCTTTCAGGGACAAACGCGCAACCCATCCCCGCTGAAACCAGACCGAGCACGGTCGGGATGTCGCTGCCAACCTGGGCCACGCGGGGCGAGAAGCCGGCGCGCTCGCACTGCGTCATCAGGAAGCGATGCTGGGACGAGGACCGCGCCGGATCGAACCAGACGAAGGGCAGATCCGCCACGTCCGCCAGTCGTTTCGGCTGCTTGTGTCGGGCGGTCTGTGATGAAGGCATGGCCAATACGAAGCGGTCGCTGAGCAACACGATGCCAGTCAGATGCGGCGCCTCATGCCGGCGCCAGGCCATGATGCCGCCATCGACCCGCCTGTGCCGGATCGCGGCAATCTGCTCCGTCGACAGCATCGGGTCCACCAGGACCTTGACTTCCGGGCACGCCGTCCGGAAGGCCCGGAGCACCTCAGTCACGACGGCTGAACTCAGGTAGTTCGGCAACACACCAAGGCGCAGCTCGCCAAGCTGCCCGGCAGCGCAGCGCAGGGCGCGATCGCGGCTGGCTTGCAGGTTTGCCAGAAGTTGTGTGGCATCCCGCAGGAAGCTCTCGCCCGCCACGGTGAGCTGCACGCCCCTTGCCTTGCGCGCCAGCAGTGGCGTACCGATGGCCGCCTCAAGTTCGATGATTTGCCGCGACAGCGCTGGCTGGACAATGCCGACGGCACGGGCGCCCGCCACCACGCTGCCGGCCTGCGCTACCGCGATGAAGTAGCGAAGATGCCGCAATTCAATGTTCCGCATACCGTTTCCGCCCCTTCAATCCCATACTCATGAAGCATAGCTAGGCTACCTAAATAACATTGGTTTGCATAGCTTCCAGCGTCTACGATGGCGCAGCTTCCCGCGTTGCAGGGACGGCTCGCTTTCCACATTTCGCTACGAAACATGACGCTCCACATCAGCACACCTTTTGTACAGTCCCAGCCCAATTCGCGGCGGCTCGGCAAGCCGGTCTGGTTAAAGATGGAAGCCGCACAGCCGTCCGGGTCTTTCAAGCTTCGGGGTGTCGGAGCCTTGTGTGAAGCGCGGCACGCCGCGGGCGCGCAGCGATTCGTTTCATCTTCAGGCGGAAATGCCGGGATTGCGGCAGCCTATTGCGGACGCGAACTCGGCGTTCCCGTGGTGGTGGTGGTACCCGAGAGCACGCCACCCCGGGCGCGCGACCTGATCCGCCTGGAAGGCTCGGAGTTGATCGTGCACGGAGGCACATGGGCCGAAGCGCACGAGTTTGCACTGTCCCTGATCGGGCCAAGCGATGCCTTCGTGCACCCGTTCGACGATCCGCTCATCTGGCAGGGGCACGCCACGCTGGTGGGCGAGATGGCGGTATCCGGGCCGAAGCCGGGCGCAATCGTTCTTGCCGTGGGCGGTGGTGGCCTGCTGTGCGGCGTGCTGGAAGGGCTGCAACGAAATGGCTGGTCCGACGTGCCTGTCATCGCGGTAGAGACCGACGGTGCGGACTGCTATGCCCGCTCGGTTGCCGAAGGCAGGCCGGTCGAACTCTCAAAGATCACCAGCGTGGCGACGTCGCTTGGCGCCAAGCGGCCATGTGATGGCGCGCTCCGATGGGCGCAGCGTCACGAGATCCACAGCGTCGTCGTGTCAGATGAACAGGCGGTGCAGGCAGCGATAAGGTTTCTTGACGAACACCGCGTCCTGGTCGAGCCGGCATGCGGCGCAGCCCTGGCGGCATTGGATTGCGACAACCCGGTGCTGCAGGCGGCCTCCAGCATCGCCGCGGTGGTATGTGGCGGGGCCACGGTGACCGCTCAGCAACTGCATGACTTTGCTGCAATGCCGGACTGAGCGGGTTCAAGGAGACCCGGAACGGCCAACCGATTGGTCGTGGTAGAGTCGACCATCATTTCTTATCGCGTAGCCTTATGTCGCCACCCGTTGAGATTCCGGCAATTGTTCCCGCGCAAACCGCGCTGGTGGTCATGCATTACCAGACCGACATCCTGGCGCTATTTCCATCGGTCGCGCCCACTTTGCTCTCCAATACGCGCAAGCTGTGTGACGCTGCGAGGGCCAGGGGCGTCAGCGTCTATTTCGCCAAGATCCACTTTGCTCCAGGCTATCCGGAAGTCAGTCCGTTGAACCGGAACGGGCAGGGAATCAAGCAGCTTGGTCTTTTCGTCGACGACCAGATCTCGCCGGAACTCGGCCAGCAGGTCACCGAGCCGCTGATCATCGCGCATCGCGCCAGCGTGTTCTTTGGTACCGACCTGCAGGTGCGGCTTTCCGCGCAGGGTATCGATACCCTGCTCATGGTGGGCATTGCGTCGACCGGTGTGGTGCTGTCGTCGGTCGCGTACGCGAGCGATGCGGACTTCCGCTTATTCACGGTCAAGGATTGCTGCTATGACCCGGACCAGGTCGTGCACGATCATCTCTTTTCAACGGCGTTCGATTCGCGCACAACGGTGCTTTCGCTCGCTGATGCCTTGCGCTTGCTTGCCTAGCATTTGCTGTCGTTACGACGATATGGGGAGCAATTGCACTGCCCGGAATGCCACCGTGCCATCCCTCAGGCAGACGGCATGAGCAGATGATCGGTCAGGTTGCCCTTCAGATCGAGCATCGAATAATTGCGGCGGCTGAAGCGCCAGCGTCCCTCGACCTTTTCAAAGGCGTCATGATAGCGACCGGCCGCGATCACCTGCAGCGCGATACGGTCGGACGCCTGAAGGACCGTATAGTACGATCGGACGGTCGCTGTCAGGCGGTCCGAAGCAATCTCAATGATCGGATTGCTGATGACATGCCTGGTTCTGGGCGTTCCATCGGCATGCAATTTCACATAGGCTCGCCAGAGCTTCAGCATGGACTCGGAACCTCGCAGCACTGCATCTCCGGTTTCGATCTCTGCATGTTCGAACAGTGCGGCGACCCCCGGCAGATCACCGGCGTCCATGCGCTCGGCATAGATGTAGAGGAGATTGGCAATCTGCACGGCATCGTCGGTCATGGACTCGTCTCCGGTGGTTTGCGAGGATTAAAGCAGTCCGTCGCTACTCCGGCATCGTCCGCTTGGAGTACGAAGCCTCACCCCATCCCCACCACACTGGACAGCAACATCTTCACCAGCACCGCCTGCCGCGTCGCCCCGGTCTTGGCAAAGATGCCCCGCAGGTGCGCACGCGCCGTGTTCTTCTTGACGCCAAGCCGCATCGCCGCTTCATCCAGCGTCAGCCCGTCGACCATCAGCAAAGCCAGTTCGATCTCGGTCGGGGTCAGGTGGAACAGCTTGCGCAGGTTGGCGTGGGTGTTGCGCGGCGATCCCGCCGGGTCGCGGATGAACACCGCTACCGCGGGTCGGCGCGACTTGTCTTCGCTGCGATAGCTGAGCGGGATCGGCCGCACCAGCACGCTCAGGGGCGTCGGCGCGGCGGGCCGGCTCAGCGTGGTGACTTCGCTGCGCGGCGCGGCCAGCGCGTGGGCCTGGGCCGCGCCTTCCAGGATCTTGCGGAACCTGCGGTTTTCCACCGGGCAGTGCGCGTGCAGCGCGCCGTCTGACAGGTAGAGGCCGTCGCGCGCTTGCAGCAGGCGGCCGGCGACGTCGTTGGTCCGGATGGTCCTGCCGTGCTCGTCCAGGATCACAGTGCCGACCTGCAGCCGGTCGACGGCATCCGCGTACAGGGATCGTTCAGAGGCAAGCACGTCGAGCGCGGCATGCAGGTCCACTGCGCGCTTCAGGTGCGGCAGCAGGCCATGCAGCAGTGCCTTGTCGGCCTCGCCGAAGTCCTGTCCCGCGTGGGTGCGGCTGATGAACAGCGCGCATTCCACGCCGTCGGGCGTGACCAGGTTGGCTGCCAGGATATAGCGCAGGCCCAGCGGTTGAAGGTATTGCGTGTAGAAGGGGTGTGCCAGCCAGCCGGCTTCGCCGAACAGTTCGTCGGCGCTGAAGAGCCGGTCCGGGTGCAGGTCCAGGAAGGGGCACAGCGCGTAGTACTGCTCGCTGTACGATGGCTCGCCCGGCAGGTGCGGGCCGTAATCGGAGGCATTGACGATCAGCCCCGGCCGGTCGGTGGCAGGGTGGCGCAGCACCAGCGTGACGAAGGCGGCGCCCAGGCGCTGGCGCACGCTTTCCAGGAAACTTGCCCAGGGCACGGCTTCGGTCGGGCCCTGGTAGAGCTGGGCGAGCAGGGCGCTCAGCTCGGCGGCGGGCAGGGGGTCTGGCAGCATGATGGCGGTGCGACGGTTTGCTCCCCTCTCCCCCCTGCGGGGGAGGGGGAGGGGGGGGGGGGCGGGGGGGGGGGGGGGGCGGTGGCATAGCACCAGCCGGAACTTCGTGGAGATTCCCGCCCTCACCCCAACCCTCTCCCGCAAGCGGGAGAGGGAGCATCCAATCGGTCATGCAAAGGCAATGACTTGCGCCAGACGTGGCGGCGATCCAGGGCAGGAGTCCCTGTCCCATCGTACCGACCCCGTCCGTCGCCTCATCGTCCGTTCGGCCTAGGGCTTCTCCCGCAGCCACGCCACGATCCGCTCAGCCGCCTGCTCCGCGGTGTCGGCAGTGGTGTCGATGCGGATCTCAGGCCGCTCGGGCGGCTGGTACGGCGAATCGATGCCGGTGAAGTTCTTCAGCTCGCCGCGCCGCGCCTTGCGGTACAGGCCCTTGGGGTCGCGTTGCTCGGCCACCGCCAGCGGCGTGTCGATGAAGACTTCGACGAAATCGCCGTCGCCGGCCAGCGAACGGGCCATGTCGCGTTCCGAGCGGAACGGCGAGATGAAGGACACCAGCACGATCAGGCCCGCATCGAGCATCAGCCTTGCCACTTCGGCCACGCGCCGGATGTTCTCGACGCGGTCGGCCTCGGCGAAGCCCAGGTCCTTGTTCAGGCCGTGGCGCACGTTGTCGCCGTCAAGCAGGTAGGTGTGGTGGCCCAGCGTGTGCAGGCGCTTTTCCACCAGGTTGGCGATGGTGGATTTGCCCGCGCCGGAGAGCCCGGTGAACCAGACGATGCGCGGCGACTGGTGCTTGAGCGCGGCATGGGCGCGGCGATCCACGTCGATGGCCTGCCAGTGCACGTTCTGCGCGCGGCGCAGCGCAAAGTGCAGCATGCCGGCGCCGACCGTGTTGTTGCTGAGGCGGTCGATGATGATGAAGCCGCCCAGCTCGCGGTTGCGCGCGTAGGGATCGAAGGCCACTGGCTGGTCCAGGTGCAGGTTGCACACGCCGATCTCGTTCAGCTCCAGCGTGCGCGCGGCCAGGTGTTCGAGCGTGTTGACATTGACCTTGTACTTGGGCTGCGCCACGGTCACGCCCACGGTGCGCGTGCCGAGCTTGAGCAGGTAGGGGCGCCCGGGCAGCATGGCGTCCTCGTTCATCCACACCAGCGTGGCCTCGAACTGGTCGGCCACCGCCGGCGGGTCTTCCGGGCAGGCCAGCACGTCGCCGCGGCTGATGTCGATCTCGTCCTCCAGCGTCAGCGTCACCGCCTGGCCGCGCATGGCGTGCTCGCACGCGCCGGCGGCGCCGACGATGCCGGCCACGCGGCTCTCGCGGCCCGAGGGCAGCGCGCGCACGCGGTCGCCACGGCGGATCTCGCCGGCGCTGACGGTGCCGGCAAAGCCGCGGAAGTCCAGGTTGGGCCGGTTGACCCACTGCACCGGCAGCCGGAACGGTTCGCCTTGCACCGGCGCGTTGTCGATCGGCACGTTCTCCAGGTGGGCCATCAGCGTCGGGCCGTGGTACCACGGGGTATTGGCGCTGGGCTCGGTGATGTTGTCGCCGCGCAGGGCCGACATCGGAATGCAGGTGATATCGGTCAGGCCGATCTGCCGGGCAAACTCCCGGTACTCGTTCTCGATGCGGGTATGGACCTCGCGCGAGTAGTCGACCATATCCAGCTTGTTGACGGCCAGCACCACGCGGCGGATGCCAAGCGTCGCCACCAGGTAGCTGTGGCGGCGCGTCTGCGTCTGCACGCCGCGGCGCGCATCCACCAGCAGGATGGCCAGGTCGGCGGTGGAAGCGCCAGTGACCATGTTGCGCGTGTACTGTTCGTGCCCCGGCGTGTCGGCGACGATGAACTTGCGCTTCTCGGTGGCGAAGAAGCGGTACGCCACGTCGATGGTGATGCCTTGTTCGCGCTCCGCGGCCAGGCCGTCCACCAGCAGCGCGAAGTCGAGGTTCTCGCCCTGCGTGCCCATTTTCTTCGAGTCGGCTTCCAGCTGGGCGAGCTGGTCTTCGAACAGCATCTTGGATTCATACAGCAGCCGGCCGATCAGCGTGCTCTTGCCGTCGTCGACGCTGCCGCAGGTGATGAAGCGCAGCAGGCTCTTGTTTTGCTGGGCGTGCAGGTAGTGGGCGATCTCGCCCGAGGTGCCGGTGGCTTGCGCGGCGTCCTGGGCAAGCGCGGGCGCGGTGTCGATCAGGGTTTCCATCAGAAGTATCCCTCCTGCTTCTTCTTTTCCATCGATCCGGCCGAGTCGCTGTCGATCAGCCGTCCCTGGCGCTCCGAGGTGGTTGCCAGCAGCATTTCCTGGATGATGCCGCCGAGGGTGTCGGCCTCGCTCTCGATCGCGCCTGTGAGCGGATAGCAGCCCAGCGTGCGGAAGCGCACCTTGCGCATCTGCGGCGTTTCTCCGGGGCGCAGCGGCAGGCGTTCGTCGTCGACCATGATCAGCGTGCCGTCGCGTTCCACCACCGGGCGCTCCTTGGCGTAGTAGAGCGGCACGATGGGGATGTCGTTCAGGTAGATGTATTGCCAGATGTCCAGCTCGGTCCAGTTGGACAGCGGGAACACGCGCAGGCTTTCGCCCTTGCGCTTGCGGGTGTTGTACTGGCGCCAGAGCTCGGGGCGCTGCATCTTCGGGTCCCAGCGGTGCTGGGCGGTGCGTACCGAGAACACGCGCTCCTTGGCCCGCGACTTCTCCTCGTCGCGGCGCGCACCGCCGAAGGCGGCGTCAAAGCCGTAGTGGTCCAGCGCCTGCTTCAGGCCCTGGGTCTTCCACACGTCGGTATGGACGGCGGAGCCGTGCTCGTGCGGGCTGATGTTGCGCGCCAGCCCTTCGGGGTTGACATGCACGCGCAGGTCCAGGCCAAGCCGCGCGGCGGTCTGGTCGCGGAACGCGATCATCTCGCCGAACTTCCATGTGGTATCGACATGCAGCAGCGGGAACGGCGGCCGCGCGGGGTGGAAGGCCTTCATGGCAAGGTGCAGCATCACGGCGCTGTCCTTGCCGATGGAATAGAGCATGACGGGGTTTTCGCATTCCGCCACCACCTCCCGCATGATGTGGATGCTCTCCGCCTCCAGTTGCTCCAGGTGGGTCAACATCGGGATCTCCTCTTGGTTTTGCCGGCGCCGCGCAGGGATGTCGCGGCGGTCAGGCATGGCCACAAGGTAGCGAGCCGGGGCCCTTTGCCACTTCGTCCGGGCGGACTAAGAAATCGCGGGCCGCGGCGCGCATTTCCTAGTCCACCCGGACGAGGCTGGGGCGGCCCCGCGCTGGGTATCGTTGCTTCGCCGACGAACCACGGGAGCAGGCAGATGGCGAACTCCGCCGAAGAACAATTGCTGAGCGGCCAGACCTGGGCCGAGTTTTGCGAGGTGCTCAAGCGCAGCGGGCAGCAGATCCTGCGCCCGGAGGCCCCGTCGGACGCGCTCACGCGCGCCGAGGGCTTCCGCTACCTGAGCCGCTTGCTGCGCATTGCGCTGGAGATGCATGTGGAATTCGCCGATCCGGCGTTTCCCGGCTTCTTCTCGCCGTCGCACGAGACCGCCAAGATCGGCGCGGACAATCCGGACAATCTCTATCGCTACGCACGCCTGGACGGCAGTGCCGAATACCGCATCCGCGGCCGGCGCGGCACCGTGGCCTACCTGAGTTTCGGCACGCAGAAGGGCGGCTACGAAACCGATGGGCGCATGGTCCAGACCGGCTTTCTCGACAGCAACAAGCTGGCAGTGGCGGCGGATGGCAGTTTCGAAATCATCGTCAGCGCGCGCCAGCATGAAGGCAACTGGGTGCGCATGGAGCCGGGCACCAATGCGCTGGTGGTGCGGCAGACCTTTCTCGACCGCAAGGCCGAGACCCCGGCCGAACTGCACATCGAGCGCCTCAATGGCAGCGACAAGCCGCCCGTGCTAGATGCCGAACGCCTGCACGGCGGCCTGCTGCGCGCCGCGGGCTTTGTCGAGGGCACCGCGCGCATCTTCGCCGACTGGGCCCAGGGCTATGGCGGCCATGTCAATGCGCTGCCGCCCGCCGACCAGGCCGTATGCCAGGCGGCAGGCGGCGATCCCAACATCTTCTACTACCACTCCTGCTGGGCGCTGGCGGACGACGAAGCGCTGGTGGTCGAGGTGGACCGGGTGCCGGCCTGCGATTTCTGGAATTTCCAGATAAACAACTACTGGATGGAATCGCTCGACTACCGCTACCACGACATCTGCCTGAACAAGCACAGTGCCCGGCTGGATGCGCAAGGCGGCGTCACCGTCGTCCTCAGCGCGCGCGATCCGGGCCTGCCCAACTGGCTGGAGACCGCGGGCCATCGCAACGGCACCATGTGCTGGCGCTGGGTGGGGGCGGCGCAGCCGGTGCATCCGCGCACGCGCGTGGTCAAGCTTGAATCGCTCAGGAATGAATGCAGGGAGAACGCATGAACACCATCGCATCCGAACACACCACGGTGCTTGACGTGGAGCGCCTGCTGGCACAGGCCAGCGCACAGGCCGGCGGGCTGACTGACTTTGGCCCGGGCGACTACCGCAAGGCGCTGGAGGTGCTGTCCGACTCGCTTGCGCGCGAAGCCGGGCTGTCGCCGCAGGGCGCGCAGATGCTGCAAGGCAAGCTGCAGGCGCAACTGGTGAACCGGCTGGTGATCCAGGACTACTGCCGGCGCCATCCCGAGATCCTGGAAGAGCGCGTCGACGATCCGCTGGTGATCGTCGGCCTGCCGCGCACCGGCACCACGCTGCTGCAGCGCATGCTGGCCACGGACGCGCGCTTCTGCTCGGCAGCGTGGTGGGAAACGCGCTACCCGGCGCCGCTGCCCGGCGAGGACGCGTGCGACGCCGGCCGACGCATCGGGCTGGCGCGCGAGGAAGTCGCGCAGATGATTCGCTTTATCCCGGACATCCTCGCCATCCATCCGCTCGACGCCATGGCGGCCGACGAGGAATTCATGCTGATGGAGCATTCCTTCCTGTGCGCGATGGATTCCTATGCCAACGTGCCGTCCTATACCGACTGGCTGGCGCGGCAGGACCGCACCCAGGTCTATGCCTACCTGAAGACCATGCTGCAGTTCCTGCAGTGGCAGAAGCGGCAGCGCGGCGAGACGCCGGCGCAGCGGTGGGTGCTGAAGACGCCGCAGCACCTGCATACGCTGGAAATCCTGTTCCGGGTCTTCCCCGGCGCGCAGGTCGTGCTGACCCATCGCGATCCCGCCCAGACTATTCCGTCGATGGCCAGCATGGCGCATACGCTGTGGAAGCTGTACGCCGATGCGCCCGATGCCGCCACGGTGGGGCGGCAGTGGAGCGGGCAGATGCAGCGCGCCACCGCCCATGCCATGACGGTGCGCGACGGTCTGCCTGCCGATCGCTTCCTCGACGTGCGCTTCGAGGATACCGTGCGCGATCCCTTCGGCGTGGCGCAGGCGGTCTACCGCTTTGCCGGTATGCCGCTGACCGAGTCCGCGCGCGCCGGCATGTGGGCATGGATGGAGGGCAACCCGCGCAACCAGCGCGCGGCGCACGCTTATACGCTGGAGCAGTTCGGCCTGAGCCAGGAACAACTGGAACGCGATTTCGCCGGCTACCGCGCGCGGCATATCCTGAAGCAAAACTAAGACAGCGCACTGCGCATCACAGGAGACAACACCATGCTGTTGAAAGACAAGGTCGTCATCGTGTCGGGAATCGGCCCCGGGCTGGGCGTCAAGCTGGCCGTTGAGGCCGCGCGCGAAGGCGCCCGTGCCGTTGCCATCGCCGCGCGCACCGCGGCGAAGCTGGACGACGCCCAGGCCCGCATCGATGCACTGGGCGCCGACTGCGAAGTGCTCAAGGTGGTGACCGACATCACCGACCGGGCCCAGTCCCGGCACCTGGCCGGCGAGGCCATGCGCCGCTTCGGCCGCATCGACGCGCTGGTCAACAGCGCCTTCCAGCACGGCAATTTCCCCGAGCCGGTGGAGGCGGCCGACCTGGATGTCTGGCGCCAGGTGTTCGACACCAATGTGTTCGGCACCATGACGCTGACGCAGGAAGTGGCGGCGCTGATGAAGCCGCAGGGCGGCGGCGCCATCGTCATGATCAACACCCAGGCCACGCGCAAGCCGATGCCCGGCGAATCGGGCTATGCGGCGTCCAAGGGCGCGCTGGCGGTGGCGGTCAAGTACCTGGCGCGCGAACTGGGCCCGCATGGCATCCGCGCCAACAGCATCTTCATGGGCTGGATGTGGGGCGAGCCGGTGCAGGGCTATGTGCGCCACGCCGCGGCCGAGCAGGGCGTGAGCGAGGGCACCGTGATCGCGCCGGTGACCGCGCAGATTGCGCTGGGCCGCATGCCGACCGACGACGACTGCGCGCGCGCTGCGCTGTTTCTCGTGTCAGACTACGCCAGGGCCATCACCGGCGCTTCGCTCGATGCCAACGGCGGCGATTTCATGCCCTGAGTCCTGACCACACCTGCCATGACACGCTACTTTGCCTTCAACGGCGACGCCGACGGCCTGTGCGCCCTGCAGCAGCTGCGCCTGGCGCATGCCGGCGACGCCACGCTGGTCACCGGCGTCAAGCGCGATATCCGGCTGCTCGAGCGCATCGACGCCGGGCCGGGCGACACCGTGACCGCGCTGGACATCTCGCTAGAGCAGAACCGCGATGGCCTGATGCGGCTGCTCGGCGCCGGTGCGCGGGTGGACTACTTCGACCACCACCATGTCGGCGAACTGCCCGGGCATGCCGGCCTGCGCGCGCATATCGACGAGGGGCCGGAGGTCTGCACCAGCCTCCTGGTCGACCGCCACCTGGACGGCTGCCACCGGCGCTGGGCGATCACCGCCGCCTTCGGCGACAACCTGGGCGGCGTGGCGCGCGCGCTGGCCGCGCAGGCGGGGTTGGGCGAGCGCGAAACCGCGGTGCTGGAACAGCTGGGCACGTGCCTGAACTACAACGCCTATGGCGAGTGCGTGGCGGACCTGCATTTCGATCCCGCCGAACTGGCGCGGCACATGCTGCCGTTTGCCGACCCGCTGGCGTTCGCCGCGCAATGCGGGGCCTATGCGGTGCTGTGCGACGGCTATGAGGACGACATGGCCCGCGCGCGCTGCCTGGCGCCCGCGCACGAAGTGCCCGGCGCCGCGCTGCTGGTGCTGCCTGACGCGCCGTGGGCGCGGCGCGCGATCGGCGTGCTGGCCAATGAACTGGTGCGCGGGCGGCCCGGCGACGCCATCGGCCTGCTCTCGCCGAAGTCCGGCGGCGGCTTTGCCGTCAGCGTGCGGGTGCCCGCCCACAGCGCCACCGGTGCGGCCGATTTCTGCCGCGGCTTCGAGACCGGCGGCGGCCGGCGCCTGGCAGGCGGCATCAACCACCTGCCAGACGCCGAAGTGGAGCGCTTCACGCGCTGCTTTGCCGATTGCTTCGGTCCCCGTTCCTGACAGATCAGCACGGCGGCACGAACTCGGTGACCTCCAGGTCGAAGCCGGTGACGGCGCGATACGGCACCGGATGGCTGAGCAGGCGCAGCTTGTGCGCCCCCACATCGCGCAGGATCTGCGCCCCGACCCCCAGCGCGC
>NZ_JFJW01000159.1:5589-53544 GCF_000611125.1 Cupriavidus sp. SK-4 | reverse complement strand
CCCCCAGCCGGTCCAGCCGCTGCTGCGGCGATTCACGTTCATCCAGCAGCACCAGCACCCCGCAACCTTCGGCGCCGATGCGGGCGAGCGAACGCTCCAGGTTCCACGCGGGCTGGGCCGGCGTGCCGAAGCCCAGCACGTCGCGCTGCATTTCCACGGTCTGAACGCGTGTCAGCACCGGCTGCCCAGGATCGGGCTGGCCCAGCACCAGCGCCAGATGGAGCGCATCGACCGGCGCGTCATGGTAGGCGTGCACGGTGAAGCGTCCGAAGGGCGTGGCCAGTTCCGTCGAGTGCGTGCGGCGCAGCGCGCTTTCGGTCAGCAGCCGGTGGTGGATCAGCCCGCTGATCGAAACCGCCGGCAGGCCGTGGTGCCGCGCGAAGGCCAGCAGGGCGGGGCCGCGCAGCAGGTCGCCGTCGTCATCGAGCAGCATCGCATAGGCGCCGGCGGCGACGCGCCCGGCCAGCGCCGGCAGGTCGGAGCAGGCCTCGGCAAAGCCCGCGCGGCGCAGCACGCCGTCGGGCTGGGCCACCACCGGGAAGATGTGGCCGGGCTGGACCAGGTCATGCGGCTGCGCGCGCGCTGCCGCCGCCACGCGCAGCGTGAGCGCGCGGTCGGCGGCGGAGATGCCGGTGCTGACGCCGGTGGCCGCTTCGATCGACACGGTGTAGCGCTCGCGCTGGCGGTGGTTTGCGGCCATCGGCGGCAGCTGCAGCAGCGCGCGGCGCGCCTCGGTGATCGCCATGCAGACCAGGCCGCGCGCCTCGGCGGCCATGAAGTTGACATCGGCCTCGCTGACGCGCTCGGCGGCAACCAGGACGCAGCCGGTGGCTTCGTCGGTTTCGTCCTCGATCACCAGCACACGCTGGCCCGCGGCCAGCGCCGCCAGCACGTCGGCCATCGGCGCCAGGGTGGTGGCGGCGCTCATGCTGCCTCCTTCCGGCTGGTACGGCCGAGGGCCTGGCGCAGCGATGCCGCGGCCGCATCCAGCGCATCGCTGGCGGCATCGATCATCCCCTGCATGCTGATAAAGCCGTGGAACTGGCCGGGCCAGCGGCGCACGGTGGCGCTGCCGCCCGCGCGCTGCAGGGCCTCGCCATAGGCCTCGCCCTGGTCGCGCAGCGGGTCGTATTCCGCGGTGATGATGGTGGCCGGCGCCAGGCCGCGCAGCTCGCGCTGGTGCAGCGGGCTGGCGCGCACATCGGTGGCGTCGGCGGGGTTGGCCAGGTACTGGGCGCGATACCAGTCCAGTTCCGCGGCGCTGAGGAAGTAGCCCTGCGCGCATTCGCGGTAGCTGGCGCTGGCGGCCGCGGCGTCGCTGCAGTCCAGGTAGGGGTAGAGCAGCAGCTGGTGCCGCAGCGCGATGCCGCTGCCGTGCAACTGCTGGCAGGCCACGGCGGCAAGGTTGCCACCGGCACTGTCGCCGGCCACGGCTAGGCGGGCCGGGTCGGCGCCCAGTTGCGCCGCATGCGCGGCGGCCCAGCGCACGGCCGCGACGGCGTCGTCGGCGGCTGCCGGGAAGCGTGCCTCCGGCGCGAGCCGGTAGTCGACCGACAGCACCAGCGCGCCGCTGCGGCGCGCCAGGCCGCGGCAGATGTTGTCGTGCGAATCGAGGCCGCAGAGGACGAAGCCGCCGCCATGGAAGTAGACCACGAGCGGCAGTGCCGTGCTGTCGTCGGGCCGGTACAGGCGGGCCTGCAGCGGGCCTGCGGCGCCATCGATAGTCAGGTCTTGCTGCGCGGCGATGGTGTCGCCGGGCGCGAACGCGGGCATGGCTGCCAGCGCGGCGCGGTAGTCGGCGGCGCGCAGGGTGGAAAAGTCGGGGCTGGGCATGGCGGCCATGGCTTCAAGCACGGCGCGGGCCTGGGGATCGAGCGGCATGGGGTCTCCTGGATTGCGGTGGGGAAATCAGTGTCAGAGCGCGAACGCCGGCGCGGTGCCGGCGGCAATGCCTTGCGCGCGCGCCAGCGCCGCATGCACGGCCTGCTCGTGCGGCAGGATCCAGAACTGGCCGGCCGAGACCCCGTCCAGGATGTAGCGCGCGACCGCGTCCGGCGTCATGCCGGCGGCAATGCCGCTGCGCAGCGCCCCGTTCATATGGTCTACCTCCTGCGCGCCGCCGCCGTCCAGGCCTGCAGCAATGCCGGTGGCCACCGGCCCCGGGCAGACCACGGACACGCCCAGCGGCAGGCCCGCGGCCTGCAGCTCCAGCGCGAGCCCTTCGCTGAGCGCCACTACCGCTTGCTTGGACAGCGTGTAGGGAGCCAGCCAAGGCCCCACGGCGAGGCCGGCCATCGAGGCCACGTTGACGATATGGCCCGCGCCTTGCGCCGCCATGCGCGGAACGAAGCAGCGCAGCGCGTGCAGCACGCTCCACAGGTTGACGCGCATCACGTGGTCGAACACTTCCGGCGGCAGCTCCCAGCAGCGGCCGGTGACGAGCACGCCGGCGTTGTTGACCAGCAGGTCGACACGGCCCAGGCGCAGGAAGCTTTCCTCGCACAGGTGCTCGATCTGCCGCGCGTCGCAGACGTCGGTGGGGATGGCGATGACGTTTGCCCCCTGGCCGGCAAGCGCCTCGCGCACCGCTTCAAGCGCGCCGGCGTCGATATCGGCCAGCGCCAGCGCGTAGCCTTGTGCTGCCAGCGCCTGCGCGAGCGCGCGGCCGATGCCACTGGCCGCTCCGGTGATCACTGCGGCCTGCTGCCGCGGGTTTGCCGCCATGGTCATGTTTCTCCGTGAAAAGAAGGCGGCGGGGATCGCCGCGCATGGCTGACTTGTAGCGGCAGCGCGGCGGCACGGCATCGTCTGTTTGGGTAGGAGGGCGGCGTCACATGGTGTCTAGGGGTTTGCCCTCGATAGGCCGGGATGGGTCTGTCCTTAGTCTGTTTGGAGTATGTGTTCGGCCCGCCGGCGCGTGAGGATTGGCCTGTCCCGCAGGACTAGTCCGGCCAGCGTGTTTTAGCCGGTCTTGCCTAGGGCAAACCATGAAGGCGGGGGCAAGCCGCGACCCCTACGCCGTCCCTATAATCAGGGCACAAAAAAGGGCCACAGAGCCCGTAGCAGGCCAGCGCCGACCCGGCACGTCCGAAGCGCTGCGCACGCCACAATGGAGACAGAGGAAATGCTGATGGAGGTTAGCCAGAACCAGGCGGCCGCACACCTGTTCGCGCAGGCGACGGTGTCGCTGTCGGAGTTCAGCACATTGCTGGGCAATATCTACCAGGGCCCGATGGAGCAGGTGCCCTGGGGCAAGGCACTGGAACAGATCCGCCGCCAGCTCAATGCCAACTATTGCACCCTGATCCTGCGCTCGCCGGCCACGGACCGGCCCGGGCTGATGATCAATGCGTCCGAGCATGGCTCGACCCTGCCGGGCGAGACCTCCTACAACAACTACTACTACGCGCTCGACCCGTTCATCGGCCTGCCGTCGGACCGGGTGGTGACCATCGATGAGCATCTGGGGCCCGGCGCCTGGTGCCAGAGCGAGCTCTACCAGCAGTTCCTCAAGGACATCGGCATCCGCTACATCCTTGGCGCGGACCTGCGTACCGATGACGGTGTCGAATGCCGCTTCCGCGTGTGCCGCGAGCATGACGGCCGCGACTTCTCCGCCGCGGACAAGGCGCTGTGCACCGCGCTGCTGCCGCACCTGAAGCGCGCGGTGGACCTGCACTCGCGCATCGACGTGGTTGAATCCGAGCGCACCGTGTATGCCAGCGCTATCGACCGCATGCTGGTTGGGATGGTGATCCTGGACGAGTCCGGCACCATCATCAAGACCAATGCCGCCGCCGATGAAATCCTGGGCGCCAAGGATGGCATCCGTGTCGCCAAAGGCAGCCTGGACGTGGAATACGGCCAGGAGAACCGCAAGTTCCAGCGCCTGCTGCGCCAGGCCATGATGGGCCACCTCGGCACCACGCCGGCGCTGATGGAAGCGATGTCGATCACGCGCCCGTCCGGCAGCGCCAGGCTGGGCGTGCTGATCCGCACCATCCCGCTCAGCGAGTGGTCCGAGGACAACCGCAAGCGCCCCGCCTGCGTGGTGTTCATCCGCGACCCGGAGCGGCGCTCGCAGGCATCGCACGAGGTGGTGCGCCAGCTCTTTGACTTCACCCCGGCGGAGACGCAGCTGGCGCTGCAGCTGGCCAACGGGCTCACGCTCGATGAGGCCGCGGACGAGCTCGGCATCAGCAAGAACACGGCGCGCGCGCACCTGCGGGCGATCTTCTCCAAGACCGGCGTGACCCGGCAGGCCACGCTGGTCCGCATGCTGCTGAGCAGCGTGATTTCTCTCGGCTAAGCCACGTAACGCACGTCAGGGCTTTGCGCTGAGCACCAGCGCAAAGCCTTCCGGCGTTTCCAGCACCGCGCGCGTCTCATGCGGCCCCTGCGCCGCGGGCAGCGTCACGCTGGCACCGGCATCCATCAGCCGCGCCATCGCCGCGGCGATATCGTCACCCTCATCCACCTTGAAGGCCAGCGCGGGCTGGTCCACCAGGCGTTCCTCGCCGGCCACCAGCGCCAGCGTCAGCGCGCCCGCGTCGAGCGCGCAATAGCGGTTTCCGTCGCGGAACTTCACCGGTAGTCCGAGTCCTTCCGTGAAGAACGGCAGCGCGGTGTCGATGTCCGCGACGGGGTAAAGCAGCAGCCTGGCTTGCATGATGTCCTGATCCTCCTGGTGAAAGCGGGCGTGATGCCCGTGGCCAATGATAGGGATGCTCCATGTCCTGTTCATAATCCAATCAGACGATGTTGCAACGCCTTGCGCCGACCACACTGCGATCACACAGGCCGTTTCGGGCCGGTGGCGCGGCAACGGGCGGCGCCCCGGCGGCGGTCCTGAACCATCACTGCCAGACAAGGGGACTGCAATGCGTTTTTCACTGATCTATGAAGCCCAGACCGTCGATGCCTCGCGTGCCGGCGACCACAAGGTGTTCGATGAAATCATGGAACAGGTGGTGCTGGCCGAGGACATGGGCTTTGACGTGGTCTGGGCGGTCGAGCACACCGCACTGACCAACTATGCGCACATGAGCGCGCCGGAAACCTTCCTGGCCTTCGTCGCCGGGCGCACGCAGCGCATCGGCATCGGCCACGGCGTGGTGTGCCTGCCGCCGGCGATGAACCATCCGGTCAAGGTGGCCGAGCGCATCGCCACGCTGGACATCCTGTCCGGCGGCCGCGTGCACTTCGGCGTGGGCAAGGGCGGCACCCAGCAGGAGGCCGGCACCTTCGGCTACGACCTGAACAGCCTGCACCCGATGATCGACGAGTCGATGTACCTGATCCCGAAGATCATGACGCAGGACGAGATCGAGCACGACGGCGAGTTCATCAAGATCCCGCGCCGCCCGATTCACCCCAAGCCGCGCCAGGACCCGCACCCGCTGATGTACCTGGCCTGCACCAATGCTGACACCCTGCAGCGCGCCGGCGCGCGCGGCATGGGCGCACTGGTGCTCGGCTTTGGCGGCCCCGAGGATGTCGCCAAGAAGAACGAGATCTACCGCGCCGCGTGGGAGACCCGCAAGCCTGAGGACCAGGTGGGCTTCCGCCCGCACCAGCACCTGGCCGCGCTGTGCCCGACCATCGTGCTGGAAGACGGCCTGGCCGCGCGCAAGATCGGCATCAAGGGCCAGCGTTATTTCATGGAGTCGCTGTCGTACTGGTATGCCGGTGGCGAGCGGCCCGACCCGTCCACCTGGGACGACGAGCATGTCACCGCCACGGACGCGCAGGGCAAGGCTGTCATCAACACGAAGTTCGCCTCAGAGAAGGTCTCGGTGGATTTCAGCGACCCGTCGATGATGATGCTCAACCCCAACCATGCCTACGGCACCGTCGAGGACTGCATCGGCTATGTGCAGCGCCTGATCGATTCCGGCGCCGACGAGATCCTGTTCATCTGCCAGATGGGCACGGTGCCGCAGTGGGCGCAGCTGGAAACCATCCGCAATATCGGCGAGCACGTGATCCCGCACTTCCGCAAGCAGGGACGGAAGCTGCGCGCGCTGGCTTGAGGGTTTGCTTCCCCGCGTGTTTGCTCCCCTCTCCCGCTTGCGGGAGAGGGTTGGGGTGAGGGCGGGCGTGTCCTGCGAAGTAAAGCCTGCGGTATGCCACCGCCCCCCTCTCCTTCCCGACCCTCCCCCCCCCCGCCCCCGCCCCCCCCCCCTGCCCCTCTCCCGCAAGCGGGAGAGGGAGCACGCAAGCGGAAGTTGGAGGACCCTGAGGCACATTACGCAGCTGCAGGTTTTCGCCCCTCTCCCCCCNTTACGCAGCTGCAGGTTTTCGCCCCTCTCCCGCTTGCGGGAGAGGGGGCAGGCAAGCGGAAGTTGAAAGGTGCCTGAAGCACATAGCTAGTCCCAACAGACGATGGCACCCCGCCCCGCCGGTGCAAACATCGATGCCAGCCCAAGACAAAGCGACATAGCAACAAGGAGACCGCGGTGCATCACGACAACAATCCCAAGGAACTGGCGGCACGCCTGATCGCGCGTGCCGAGCAGATGATTCCGGTGCTGGCCGAGCGCGCAGCGCAGGCCGAGGCCGAAGCGCGCATTCCCGCCGAGACCATTGCCGACATGCAGGCCGCGGGCTTCTTCAAGGTGCTGCAGCCCCGCCGCCACGGCGGCTACGAACTCGATCCGCAGACCTTCTTCCGCATCCAGATGGCGCTGGCCAAGGGCTGCATGTCCACCGCCTGGGTCTATGGCGTGGTCGGCGTGCACAACTGGCAGCTGGCGCTGTTCGACGAGCGCGCGCAGCAGGAAGTGTGGGGCAGCAACCCTGCCACGCTGATCGCCTCGACCTATATGCCGGTGGGCAAGGTCACGCCGGTGGAAGGCGGCTATCGCTTCTCCGGCCACTGGAAGTTCTCCAGCGGCAGCGAGCTGTGCGACTGGATCTTCCTGGGCGGGCTGGTGCCGCCGGCGGAGCCGGGCGGCGCCTATGACTACCGCACCTTCCTGCTGCCGCGCTCCGACTACAAGATCGTGCGCAACTGGGATGTGCTGGGCCTGCGCGCGACCGGCAGCCACGATATCGTGGTCGAGGACGTGTTCGTGCCCGATTACCGCACCCACCGCGCCGTCGATGGCGCCATGGGCACCAGCCCGGGGCTGGCGGTCAATGACGCGCCGCTGTACCGGCTGCCGTTCGCGCAGATCTTCGTGCGCGCGGTGTGCACCGCCTGCATCGGCGCGCTGGAAGGCACGCTCGATGACTTTGTCGCCTATGCCGACGGCCGCGTCAGCAGCAACGGTGGCGGCAAGACCGCGGAAGACGGCGGCGCGCAGATGGCTTGCGCCAACGCGCAGGTCGCCATCGACGAGATGCGGACCATCCTTGAGCGCAATTTCGACGAGCTGCTGGCCGTTGCGCGTGAAGGCGGCCAGGTGCAGACCCCGCGCCGCCTGCATTTCCGCTACCAGTCCGCGCAAGTGGCCGAGCGCTGCGCGCAGCTGGCCAACGGCCTGCTGCGCTATGCCGGCGGCAACGGCATCTACCGCAGCAACCCGATGGTGCGCCGCTTCCTCGACCTGCATGCGGCCCGCGCCCACTACGCCAACAACCTGGACCGCTTCGGCCAGAACCTGGGCGGCGTGATGATGGGCCGCGCCAACACTGACTTCTTCATCTGAGCCGCGCGCCGCACGGAGATCCAATATGAGCCAGAGCAGAGCGCGCATGCAGCCCAGCGAGTTCGACGTGGTGGTGGTCGGCTCGGGCGCCGGCGGCATGCTGGCCGCCTGCCGCGCCGCGGACCGCGGACTGTCGGTGGTGGTGCTGGAAAAGAGCAGCCAGTACGGCGGCACCTCGGCGGTGTCCGGCGGCGGCATCTGGATTCCGCTCAACCACCATATCGCGCCGGCAGGCGGGCGCGACGACTACGCCACGGCGCTGGAGTACATCCTGGCGTGCGCCGGCGAGCACGGCGATCCGCAGCGCGTGCGCGCCTATCTTGAGCAGGCGCCGCGCATGCTCCAGTACCTGGAGCAGCAGGCCGGCGTGCGCTACTACACGCTGCCGCGCTACGCGGACTACTTCCAGAAGGTTCCGGGCGCGATGCCGGGCTACCGCGCGCTCGACCCGATGCCGTTCGACGGCGCGCAGCTGCGCGAGGAATTCGCGCGGCTGCGGCCGCCGTCGCCGGGCACGCTGGGGGGGGGGGGGGGGGGCTCCGGGGGGTGGGGGCCCGCCGTCGCCGGGCACGCTGGTGGGCGGGCGCGTGGCCGTGACCTCGGCCGAGGCGCATGCGCTGCTGTGCCGCGCGCCCGGCTGGCTGGGCCTGGCGGTGCGCCAGTTTGCCCGCTACTGGCTCGACCTGGGCTGGCGCCGCAAGACCCGGCGAGACCGCCGGCTCACGCTCGGCAACAGCCTGGTCGGCGGCCTGCGGCGGGCCATGATGGACCGCGCGATTCCGCTGTGGCTCGACACCGCGCTGCAGGACCTGATCGTCGAGGACGGCACCGTGCGCGGCGTGCGCGCGGTGCAGGACGGGCGCGTGGTGGAGATCCGCGCGCTGCGCGGCGTGATCCTGGCGGCCGGCGGCTTCGAGCGCAACCAGGCCATGCGCGAACAGTACCTGCCGCAACCGACCCAGGCCGCCTGGAGCGCGACCCCGCCCAACAACACCGGCGACGGCATCCGCGCCGCCCAGGCCGCCGGCGCCGGCGTGGCGCTGATGTCCCACGTCTGGGGCGCACCCACCGTGCATGTGCAGGGCGAGGAAAAGCAGCGCGCGCTCTTTATCGAACGCGCCATGCCCGGCTGCCTGGTGGTGAACGGGCAGGGCCGGCGCTTCGTCAACGAGGCCGCGCCGTATTCCGAGTTCGTTCCCGCCATGTACCGCGACCACGAGAAGACCGGCAGCAGCGTGCCGGCGTGGATGGTGTTCGACGCCACCTTCCGCCACAAATACCCGTGCGGGCCGATCCTGCCCGGCTCGGTCATGCCGGACCGCAGCATTCCGGCAAGCCTGTCCGGCATCCTGGTGCGCGCCGACTCGCTGGCGCAGCTGGCGCAGCGGATCGGTGTCGATGCCGGCGGTCTGGCCGACAGCGTGGCGCGCATGAACCACTATGCGGCCACCGGCGTGGACGAGGAGTTCGGCAAGGGCGACAACCTGTTCGATACCTACTACAGCGACCCGGCAGTGCAGCCCAACCCGTGCCTGGCGCCAATCGGCAAGGCGCCGTTCTACGCCGTGCGCATCGATGCCGGCGACATCGGCACCAAGGGCGGCCTGGTGACGGACGCCAGCGCGCGCGTGCTGCGCGACGACGGCAGCGCCATCGCCGGACTGTTCGCCATCGGCAATACCAGTGCCTCGATGATGGGCACCAGCTATCCCGGCGCGGGCTCCACCCTGGGCCCGGCCATGACCTTCGGCTTTATCGCTGCCGACGTGCTCTCGCAGAACGCGCGCCAGCCTGCCGCCGCGCCCCATGCTCAAACCGTACAGGAGGCCTTATGAGCGCCAACCCCGAACCCAGCACCGCATTGCGCGATGACATGCTGATGGCGATGCGCCGCATGGCGCGCTCGGTGGCGGTGATCAGCTGCCGCCATGGCGAGCGCCGCTATTCGATGTCCGTGACCGCAGTCGATTCGCTGTCCGCGGACCCGCCTTCGCTGCTGATCTGCATCAACCGCAATTCTTCGATCTACCCGCCGCTGGATGCCGGCGCGGACTTCTGCATCAACCTGCTGGCAGCCGACCACCGCGATATCGCGGTGGACTGCAGCGGCCGGCTCAAGGGCGAGGAACGCTTCACCAGTGGCGAGTGGGAGGACGACCTGCTTGGCGTGCCGTGCCTGCGCGACGCGCAGGCGAACCTGGTGTGCCAGCAGGATGGCCGCTTCGACTACGGCACGCACGCGGTCTTCATCGGGCGCCTGCGCGAGGTAAAGCTGGCCGGCGAGGTGTCGCCGCTGGTCTATGTCGACGGTGCCTATACCACGTCCGCGCCGCTTGGCGCACTGTGTTCGGCATAAGCCGGGAGCGCAAGCCAGCATGTACCCTCCGCCCGATTCCGCCACGCCGGTCCACGCGCCGCTGCGCCTCGACGATCCGGACGCCCACCCGTGGCAGGCCGCCTGCGATGCCGTGGTGGTGGGCTTCGGCGCTGCCGGGGCCTGCGCCGCGCTGGAAGCCGCGCATGGCGGCGCGCGCGTGATCGTTGCGGAACGCTTCGAAGGCGGTGGCGCCAGCGCCAAGAGCGGCGGGGTGGTCTACGCGGGTGGCGGCACGCCCTACCAGTCAGCCGCGGGCTATGCCGATACACCGCAGGCGATGGCGGACTACCTGCGCCAGGAGACCGGCGGGGTCGTCAGCGATGCCACGCTGCAGGCGTTCTGCCAGTGCAGCCGTGACATGATCGGCTGGCTGGAAGGCCTGGGCGTGCGCTTTGCCGCCACCGTGCCGCCGCGCAAGACCTCGTATCCGGCGCAGCCCTATTACCTCTATTACTCCGGCAACGAAGCGGTCGCTGCCTACGCGCAACACGCCGCGCCCGCGCCGCGCGGCCACCGCGTGAAAGGCCCCGGCATGTCCGGCCGCACGCTGTACGCCGTCCTGCGCGCCGCCGTGCAGGCCCGGCCGGAGGTGGCGGTGATGCGCCAGACCGCGGCGCGGCGGCTGATTCTCGACAAGGACGGCGCGGTCGTCGGCATCGAGCTGTGGCAGCTGCCGCCGGGACGCCACCAGAAGCGCCACGCCCGCCTGGCGCGCCTGGCCGAGCGCCTGCACAACGCAGCGCCTGCGCTGGCCGACCTGCTGCGCGAGCGCGTGCTGCAACTGGAACTGCGCCATGCGCGCCCGGTTGCGGTGCGCACCGGCGCGGTGGTGCTGGCCACCGGCGGCTTTATCTTCAACCGCGCCATGGTGGCGCGCCACGCCGGCAAGTACCTGCAGACCTGGCGCCTTGGCACGACCGGCTGCGATGGCAGCGGCATCCGCCTTGGCGAGTCGGCGGGCGCGGCCACGCGGCACCTGGAGCGGGTCTCGGCATGGCGCTTCATCAATCCGCCGTTCGACTGGGCGCGCGGCTGCGTGGTCGATGCGCAGGGTGCGCGCATCGGCAACGAGGAAACCTACGGCGCGACCCTTGGCCACGCCATCTGCGAACGGCACGGCGGGCGGGCCTGGCTGGTCCTGAACCGCGAACTGGCGCGCGCCGCCCTGCGCGAATGCCTGGGCGGCCGGCTGTGGGCCTTCCAGGCCTTGCCCGCGGCGCTGCTGATGCTGGCNNGATGCTGGCGGGGGCGCGGCGCGCCGCCAGCCTCGAAGCGCTTGCCAGCAAGCTGGGCATGCCCGGCGCGGCGCTGCGGGCTACCGTCGATGCCTATAACGCCGCGTCCCGGGGCGAGATCCCCGATCCGGCCGGCAAGTCGGCGCCGATGTGCGCGTCGCTCGAAACCGGGCCGTGGCTTGCCATCGACATCTCGGCCAACAGCCGCGTCTTTCCGTGTCCTGCCATCACGCTGGGCGGATTGTCGGTGGAAGAGTCCAGTGGCCGTGTATTGGCCGCCGCTGGCGGGGCACCCATTCCAGGGCTCTACGCCGTGGGCCGCACTGCCGTCGGCATCGCATCCAACCATTACGTAAGCGGCCTGTCGCTTGCCGACTGCATCTGGTCGGGGCGCAACGCGGGCCGCCACCTGACACGACAGCCTGCCGGCGACCGGCAGGCACACACCAACGAGGAGACCACCCATGAGCCAACGTACTGAAGGAAAGATCGCCATCGTCACCGGGGCCGCCAGCGGCGTCGGCAAGGAAGACGCGCTGCTGCTGGCGCGCGAGGGCGCGCGCGTGGTGCTGACCGACCTCAACGAGGAAGCGGGCCACGCCCTGGCGCGCGAGATCGGCGAAACCGCGCTGTTCGTGCCGCATGACATCGCCAGCGAAGCCGGCTGGCAGCAGGTGATGGCGCGCACCGAAAAGCAATTCGGCGCGCCCAGCGTGCTGGTCAACAATGCCGCCATCCTGTTGCTGGGTTCGGTCGAGGACGCCACGCTCGAGCAATGGCAGCGCGTGATGCGCATCAACGCCGACGGCTACTTCCTCGGCTGCAAGTACGGCGTGGCCGCGATGAAGGCGGGCGGCGGCAGCATCGTCAATATGTCGTCGGTGGCGGCGCTGGGCGGCATGGGCGCGTTCTGCGCCTACAGCGCGAGCAAGGGCGCGGTGGCCGCGCTCACGCGCGCCGTAGCGGGGCACTGCAAGCAGAGCGGCTACCGGATCCGCTGCAACTCGATCCACCCGGACGGCATCCTCACGCCGATGACCGCGGCCTTCCTGCCGGGCGGTGCCACGGCCCTGCCGGAGGAGGTGGGCGGCGCCGAACCGATGCAGCGCATGTGCCATCCGCGCGACGTGGCCAACCTGGTGCTGTTCCTGGCCTCCGACGAATCGCGCTTTATCAACGGTGCGGAACTGCGCATCGACAACGCGCAGACCATCATGGGCGTGGCCTGACCCCGCCCTCAAGCAGAAGAAGGACATCATGGCGCCAGTGCAATTCCACCGGCTGCAGATCGCCGAAGTGGTCACGGAAACGGACCAGGCGCATTCGCTGGTATTCGCGCTACCGGACGGCCTGCGCGATGCGTTTGCCTACCGTCCCGGGCAGTTCCTGACCCTGCGCGTGCCCGTGGACGGCGTGCCGCTGCAGCGCTGCTATTCGCTGTCGAGCACGCCTGAGGTGGACAACGCCCTGCGCGTGACGATCAAGCGCGTGCAGAGCGGGCGCGTGTCCAACTGGATCTGCGATCACCTGGGCGCGGGCGATACGGTCGAGGTGATGCCGCCCGCCGGGGTGTTCACCCCGCCCGCGCTGCATGGCGATTTCCTGCTGCTGGCCGGCGGCAGCGGCATCACGCCGGTGCTGTCGATCGCCAAGGCGGCGCTGCGCCACGGGCGCGGCGCGGTCACGCTGGTCTATGCCAACCGCGACGAGCGCTCCATCATCTTCCGCGAGGCGCTTGCGGAACTGGCGCGCAGCCACCCTGGCCGGCTGCGCGTGATCCACTGGCTCGACAGCGTGCAGGGGCCGCCCACGCAGCGCCAGATCGAGGAACTGGTGCGGCCGTGGAGCATGGCGCAATGCTTTGTGTGCGGGCCCGGCCCGTTCATGGACGGCGCCCAGGCCGCGCTGCAGGCCCTGGGGGTGCCGCGCGGGCAGCTGCACGTGGAGCGCTTCGTGTCCTTGCCCGATGGGCCGACGGCAAAGGCGCCGGCAAGCGGGGCCGCCAGCGCGCGGGACACCGTCCCAGCGTCTCCCGCGCCCGCGATGCGCGGCGCAGAACTGACCGTGCAGCTCGACGGCGAGACCCACCACGTCGGCGTGGCGCCGGACGAAACCGTGCTCGACGCCCTGCAGCGCGCCGGCGTGGCCGCGCCCAATTCCTGCCGCGCCGGGCTGTGCGGCGCCTGCATGTGCCAGGTGACGCAGGGCGACGTGACGCTCGGCGAGAACCATGTGCTCGACCGTGCCGACCTGGAGGCGGGCTGGACCCTGGCTTGCCAGGCCCGCCCGTCCAGCGCCGAAATCCACCTGAAGTTCCCGGATTGACATGACCCCATCTGACATCATCGACGCCATTGCGGCACCGGCCGGCCTCGACCTCGATCTCGCCGCCGCCAACGACGACATTGCCGCGACCATTCCCGAGCTGGTGCGGCGCGCGGCCAGGCGCCACGGCGAGCGCATCGCCATCCAGGAAGACGGGCTACGCCTCACCTACGCCGCGCTCGACGCCAGCCGGATACAGGCGGCCCGGGCGCTGATGGCGCTGGGCGCGCAGCCCGGCGACCGGGTTGCCGTCTGGGCGCCCAACTTCTCCGAATGGATCATCGCGGCGCTGGCCACGCACAGCATAGGCGCGGCGCTGGTGCCGCTCAACACGCGCATGAAGGGCGCCGAAGCCGGTGACGTGCTGGCCGACAGCGGCGCGCGCCTGCTGTTCTGCGTCGACGCTTTCCTCGGCGAAAGCTATCCGCAGATGCTGGCGCCGCACCGCCCCGCCACGCTGGAGCGGCTGTTGATCCTGCGCCCCGGGCAGGGCCGCACGCCCGGCCCCGACGAGCTGGCCTGGGAAGCCTTCCTCGCGCTGGCGCCACAGACGGACATGGCGGCGTTCGCAAAGTGCGAGGCTGGGGTGCGCGGCGACACGCTGATGGACATCATGTTCACCTCGGGCACCACCGGGCGCCCCAAGGGCGTGATGACCGCCCACGCGCAGAACCTGCGCGCCATCGACGGCTGGGCCGCAATCACCGGGGTGCGGCCGGGCGACCGCTACCTGATCGTCAATCCGTTCTTCCATACCTTCGGCTACAAGGCCGGATGGCTCGCCGCGCTGTCGCGCGGGGCCACGGTGCTGCCCCACCTGGTGTTCGACGCCGAGGCCGTGATGACGCGCGTGGAGAACGAACGCATCACGGTGCTGCCCGGACCGCCGACGCTCTACCAGACCCTGCTCAACGCGCCGCGCCTGCGTGAGTTCGACCTGTCGTCGCTGCGCGTCGCGGTGACCGGCGCCTCGGCGATCGCGCCGGCGCTGATCCAGCGCATGCGCGACGAACTGGGCTTCGACACCATCATCACCGGCTACGGCCTGACCGAATCGTGCGGCTTTGCCACGCTGACCCGCGCCGGCGACGACGCCGAAACCGTCGCCGCCACCTCCGGCCGCGCCATGCCGGGCATCGAGATCCGCTGCATCGATGGGCAGGGGCAGCCGGCCGCCACCGGCGAGGCGGGCGAGGTGCTGGTGCGGGGCTACAACGTGATGCAGGGCTACTTCGGCCTGCCCGAAGCCACCGCCGAAGCCATCGACAGCGAAGGCTGGCTGCATACCGGCGATGTCGGCACGCTCGATGCGCGCGGCTACCTGCGCATCACCGACCGCATCAAGGACATGTTTATCGTGGGCGGCTTCAACTGCTACCCGGCGGAGGTGGAGAAGCTGCTGGTGGCGCATCCGGCCGTGGCCCAGGTGGCGGTGGTGGGCATGCCGCATGAGCGGCTGGGCGAAGTGGGGCGTGCCTACGTGGTGCTGCGCCACGGCGCGCGCGTGGACGCCGAAACCCTGATCGCCTGGGCGCGCCGGCACATGGCCAACTACAAGGTGCCGCGCGAGGTGCTGTTCGTGACGTCGCTGCCGGTCAGCGCGGCAGGCAAGGTGTTGAAGTACCAGTTGCGTGAAGCCTGATGTACAAGGAACCGATCATGACCGACATTGCCGCCATTGCCGACCGCGTCGCGCGGCTGGAAGCCGCGGAGGCGATCCGCGCGCTCAAGCTGCGCTACCTGCGCGCTTGCGATGACAAGGATCCTGACGCGATGCGCGCCTGCTTCGTGCCGGACAACGCGCATATCCACTATGACCGGATCGGCAGCTTTGCGGGGCGCGAGGCGCTGGTGCAGTGCTTTGCGGAGCTGGCTTGCCGGCCAACGCTGCGGGAGATGCATTTTGCGGGGCAGGGGGATATCCGTGTGCTGGATGAGAATACGGCGCAGGGTAGCTGGGATCTGGCTTACCTGGCGCTGGATGATGCCAGTGGTTCGCGTACGTTCCTGACCGGGCGCTATGCAGATGAGTATGTGCGGGTTGATGGTGCGTGGATGATCCGGTCGACGGTGTTTACGACGGGTTTGTTGTCGGAGGGCGCGTAGAGGAAGCGCTTGCGGCGACGGTTTGCTCCCCTCTCCCGCTTGCGGGAGAGGGGCAGGGGTGAGGGTAGGCGCTGGCATACCGACGGCTTTACTTCGTTGAAGCTCCAGCCCTCACCCCCACCCCTCGCCCACTTCGCGGGAGAGGGGTGCGTACGCGAGAGGTGGTGGCAAGTTCCAGCGCTCGCGCGCGCCCAATTCCTATTCCACAATCGCCGGATGCACAGGCGGCGGCCCGCCCAGTGCCTGCCGGTACGACGGCGGCTGCACCCCCTCGGCATCGACGATGCCATAGGCCAGCGCCGCCTCGGCGCCGATCAGCACGCGGCCGGACTTATCCATCAGCGCGGGATCGCGATACAGCGCATCAACAATCCGCCCCGTGAACTCCGGCGTCTCCGCCACCGGCGCGAATCCCGCGTACTTGTCCGGATGCTTCTCCCATACCCGCAGCGTGCGCGCCGTGCGCAGCGGCCCCATCCACAGCGACACCGCCGCGACGCCGTAGGGCCGCAGGTCGACCGCCATGTCGTGCGCGAACTTGTCGATGCCAGCCTTCTGCGCGCCGTAGGCCGGACCGTGCATATAGCAGTTGGCACCAAATGACGAGGTGAACACGATCAGCCCGCGGCCCTGCGCGGCCATCATGGGCGCGGCATGCCAGCTGGCCACGTAACCTGAGCGCAGGCCCACGTCGAGAATCCCGGCCATCTCCAGCGGCTTCTGCCAGAACGGCCCCGGCATGATGAGCTCGTCGTGCAGGAAGGTCGCATTGTTGACCAGGATGTCGATCCGACCGGATTCCTCGCGCACACGCGCGAACAGATGCGCCACTTGCGCATCGTCGCGATGATCGCACGCGACCGCGATGCCGCGCCCGCCCAGCGCATCGATCTCGCGCGCCGTGGCGTGGATGGTGCCGGGCAGCGGCGCGCTGCCTTCCTGCTCGGTGCGTCCGGTCACGTACACCGTAGCGCCCGCCGCACCGAGCGCCAGCGCGATGCCCTTGCCGGCACCGCGCGAGCCGCCCGTGACGACCGCGACGATGGCCTGTTCCGCCTGCTTCATGTGTGTCTCCTGTGTCATTGATGTCATCGAAGCTTGGGGCGGGCGCGGCGTCGTTACATCCTTCGTTCGGACTAAGCGCTACCCGGTCCGGATACTCCACGTGGACGATGGCCCCCGGCGCGGCAAGGCCGACGATAGTCCCCATCCCAACGACCGCCCGCGCGCCGTATCGCGGCAACGGCGGTCACAACAAGGAGTGAGACTGGCCATGTCTGAACTGGAGTGCAAAGAAGCCATCCATGCCCTGACCTGCCGCTATGCGCAGGCGGTGGACCGGCGCGATTTTCCGAAACTGGCTGCGCTGTTCACGGCGGACGCATGGCTGAGCGGGCCGGGCTTCCGCATGGACGGAGCGCAGGCGATTGCTGACGGCATGGCATCGCTCGGCCAGTACAGCGCCACGCAGCATCACGTGCACCAGCAACTGGTCGAAGTCGATGGCGATACCGCGACCGGCGAGACCTATTGCGTGGCCAACCACCTGTACGAGCAGGACGGCGCGCCGCGCAAGCTGGACTGGGGCATCCGCTACCAGGACCGCTTCGTGCGGCGCGGCGGCCAGTGGCGCATTGCCGCGCGCGAGCTGGTGGTGGACTGGACGCAGGACCTGCCGCTGCGGGGGGCATGATGACGACGACCCGTGTACTGGAAGGCAAGACGGCCCTCGTCACCGGCGGCGCCGGCGGCATCGGTGCGGCCAGCGCGCTGGCGCTGCTGCGCGACGGCGCGGCGGTGGTCCTCATGGGGCGGCGGCGCGAAGCGCTGGAAGCGGCACGGCGCAGCCTGTGCGCGCAGGTGGCCGGCGCCACCGTGGCAATCAGCGTCGGCGACGCCTGCCGCGAGGATGACGTGCAGGCCGCGCTGCAGAAGGCCTGGGAGCTGGAGCGGCGCCTCGATATCGTGGTCGCGACCGTTGGCGGGGGCGGTTTCCGTCCGCTGCTGATGCATGACGCGGCCTCGTTGATGGCGGAGCTGGAGCTGAACCTCGCCAGCGCATTCCTGGCGGTGCGCCACGCGTCGCCGCTGATGGCGCCGCATGGCGGCGCCATCGTCTGTATCTCGTCGAACGCGGCGCGCATGACCTGCCGCTGGCTGTCGGCGTACTGCGCCGCCAAGGCGGGACTGGAAGCGTTCGTGCGCGCCGCGGCCGAGGAGCTGGCGGGATGCGGCATCCGCGTCAATGCGGTGCGGCCGGGGCTCACCCGCTCCGGCGCGACCGGGCCGATGTTCGACAACCCGGCCATGCTCGACAAGTTCGTCGCGCAGATGCCGCTGGGCCGCGCCGGAGAACCGGACGACATTGCCAGCGCGGTGCGCTACCTGGCCGGGCCGGAATCGGGCTGGGTGACCGGACAGAGCATCGCCGTGGACGGTGGCAGCGAGCTGCGCGGCAATCCCATCCTCGATGAAACCGTGGCTGCGGTGTATGGCCACGCCGCGCTGCAGGCCGTGCTGGCCGGCAGGATTCCCGAAGCCGGCTGAAGCCGGCAACCCAAGGAGAGAAACGATGCATCAAGTCAAGGACAAGGTTGCGCTGGTGACCGGTGCGGCCAGCGGGGTCGGGCGCGCCGACGCGCTGCTGCTGGCGGCAGAAGGCGCGCGCGTGGTCATCAGCGATGTCAACCAGGACGCCGGGCAGGCACTGGCCCGCGAGATCGGGGATGCGGCCATGTTCGTGCGCCACGACATTGCCAGCGAGGAGGACTGGCGCAAGGCCATGGCCGCCACACAGGACCGCTTCGGCCGGCTCGACGTGCTGGTCAACAATGCGGCCATCTGTCCGCTCGGGTCGATCGAGGAAACCTCGCTCGACAGCTGGCGGCAGGTCATGCGCGTCAATGCCGACGGCTATTTCCTGGGCTGCAGGTTCGGTGTGCAGGCAATGAAGGGCAACCCCGCCGGGGGCTCCATCGTGGTGATGTCGTCGGTGGCGGCGCTGGGCGGGCTGCCGATGATGTGCGCGTACAGCGGCGCCAAGGGCGCCGTTACCGCGCTGACGCGCAGCGTGGCCGTGCACTGCAAGCAGAACGGCTACCGGATCCGCTGCAACTCGATCCATCCCGATGGTGTCTGGACGCCGATGACGCAGGCGCTGGTGCCGGACCTGGATCCGGCCACGCTTGGTATCGGCACCGACCCGATGGCACGCATGTGCCAGCCGGAGGATGTGGCCAACCTGGTCCTGTTTCTGGCTTCGGACGCGTCGCGCTTTATCAATGGCGCGGAATTGCGCATCGATAACGCGCAGTTGATCTCGGGGCTGTAAGGCCCGCTGCGGCGGCCCGCGCAAGCAGGCCGCCGCGGCGCCAGGCTAGCTGTACTGCGTCACGATCTCGCCGACCGTGCGCAGGATGTCGCGGCGGCGATAGCCGAGCAGGGCGGTCTCGGCCGCATCCGGCTCGTAGTAGAGGGTGTTGCCCCGGCCGAAGCAGATGGCCGAGTCCGGCAGCAAGGGGTGCTCCTGGTCGATGACAGGCGGCACCGGGCGGCCCGCGTCGCGGAAGAAGGCACCGAAATAGTCCTGGAACGACAGGTTCTCGTCACCTACCAGGTAGGCCTTGGCGTTTTCACCGCGCAACAGGGCGCCTTCGATGGCTTCCGAGAGCGAAGTGGCCGAGATGAAATTGACGCCGCCGGGAGGCGCGAAATCCGGCATCGGCGCAAAGTTGCCGCGCGCGTAGTCGGTATAGGCCTTGAACATCGGTACCGTCATGCCCGGCACCGTGCCCACGACAAACGGCGCGTTCACGCTGCTCACGCGGAAGGCGTCGGTGGCCAGCGCGCGCACGGCTTCGTCGGCCAGCTTGCGCGAGCGGATATAGGCGTTGTCCTCGGCCAGCCGCGGCTGCGCCTGCGGGTAGAAGCTGCCGACGTGGACGGCGACCCGGATCCCGGCAGCGCGCGCCGCGCGCAGGAAACGCGGCACGCCCTCGATGTTGGCGCGTTCCCAGTGCGCGGCTTCGTCGCCGCCAGGCGGCACGTGGCGCACATCGTTGCCGGCGGCGAAGACCAGCGCGTCGAAGGCGCCGAGCTGCGCGGCCGGCACATCGTTGGCGATGTAGTCGCAGCGCAGGAAGTCCAGCCCGCCCAGCGCCGTGCCGGGCGCGGGGCGATTGCGGCCCGCGATGGTGACCTCGTGCCCGCGGCTGCGCAGGTGCAGGGCCGCGTGGCCCCCGATCATGCCGGTGCCGCCGACGATCAGTATCTTCATGCTTGTCTCCTTGGTGGGGTGGTGTGGCCGCGGTGCGCGGCCATCAGAGGTTCATGCCGTTGCCGCCGATGACCGGCATGTTGGTCCACGCGCCCTTGGGGTCGCGATACCAGCCGGCCGCGGCCAGGGCGCCGCCGTTGACATGCAGCGCCGTGCCGGTGATCCAGGCCGCGCGCGGGCCGGCCAGGAACAGGATGCCGTCGGCAATGTCGCGCGGCGTACCGAAGCGGCCCAGCGGAATCCAGCGCGGGATATGGTGCTGGTGTTCCGGCGCGACCATCTGCGACACCGGAACCTGCGGCGTTTCGGTGGTCTCGGGGGCGATCAGGTTGACGCGGATGCCCGCCGGCGCCAGCTCCAGCGCCAGGCTCTGCGTGAAGCCGGTGATGGCGGCCTTGAAGGCGCCGTAGACGCTGCAGTACGGAATGCCGCGAAAGGCCTCGATCGACGACACCGTGACGATGCTGCCGGCGGCACTGCGCCGCAGCAGCGGCAGCATGGCGCGCGTGACGGTGAAGACGTGGCCCAGGTTGGCAGCGTACAGGCTGGCGATCTCGTCGTCGGCATAGTGCTCGAACGGCTTGGCGATGCGCAGGAAATCGCCGACGTTGTTGACCAGCACGTCCAGCACGCCGAAGCGCTGTTCGACCTGCGCAGCCAGTTCGCGCACGGTGCCGGCATCGGTGGCATCGCCCTGTACCACCAGAACTTCCGTGCCGGGCTTGCCCAGCAGCGCGCGGGCTTGCTCGGCGCGCTGTGCGTCGATCTCGATCAGCGCCACGCGCGCACCCTGTTCCAGGAAGGCTTGCGCGGTGGCGAGCCCGATGCCGGCGCCGCCGCCGGTGACCAGCACGGTCTTGTCGGTGAAATCCATCTGAGTCGTTCTCCTTCGGTTGCACTGTGGTGTGCAGCCATTTGATCGGCGGCAGGCGCGACGGGCATCGTCCGATTGCAGGTCAGGGAAAACACTGAGAGGGCGCAAACCAGGGCAAACAAGAGCGCTGCGCGCCGGACATCGGCAGGCAGCCTCCCTATAATCTGCGCTGCCCAGGTGCCGCAGAGCACCGGTCAGTCCACGCATGGGGTGTGGAAACAGGAGACAGACAATGTTGATGGCGACCGTTGAGGCGCAAGAGGTGGCGTCGCCCTGGTTTGCGCAGTCCGGACTGAGCCTGCCGCATTTCAGCGCGCTGCTGGCGGCGGTCTACGAAGGGCCGATGGAACCCGTGCCCTGGGGCCGCGCGCTGGAAATGCTGCGCAAGCAACTTGGTGCCAGCTATGTGAGCTTCATCCTGCGCTCACCCGCGAGCGACCGCAGTGGCATCGCGGTGCACGCGTCGCAGGACGGCACTTCGCTGGAGGCCGAGGCGTCGTACAACACCTACTACTACGCCATCGATCCCTTTATCAACCTGCCCACCGACCGGGCCGTGACGGTCGACGAAGCGATGGGCGCCGGCAACTGGTGCCGCAGCGAGATCTACCGGCAGTTCCTGCAGCCGCTTGGCGTGCGCTACCTGCTGGGCGCGGACATCCGCACCGAAGACGGGGTCGAGTGCCGGCTGCGCGTCTGCCGCCAGCACGACGCGCAGGACTTCTCCGAGGTGGACAAGGCGGCGTGTGCCACCATCCTGCCGCACCTGAGGCGCGCGGTCCGGCTGCATTCCAGGCTGGATGTGGTCGAATCGGAGCGCAGCCTCTATGCGGGCGCGATCGACCGCATGCTGGTGGGCATGGTCATCCTCGACGCAGCCGGCGCAATCCTGAAGAAGAATGCGGAAGCCGACGAGATCCTGGCGGAGAACGACGGCATCCGCCTCAATGGCGGTAACTTCGAGATCGCCTACGCACAGGAAAGCCGCAAGTTCCAGTACCTGCTGCGCCGCGCCCAGATGGGGCACCACGGCAGCGCGCCGGCGCTGGCCGAGGCCATGTCGATCACCCGCCCCTCGGGGCGCGGCAAGCTGGGCGTGCTGATCCGCACCATTCCGCTCAGCGAATGGTCGGAAGACCACCGCCATCGCCCGGCCTGCGCGGTCTTTATCCGCGATCCCGAGCGCAAGTCGCGCGCCTCGCACGAGGTGGTGCGCAAGCTGTTCGACCTCACGCCGGCCGAAACCGCGCTGGCACTGGTGCTTGCCGACGGCATGACGCTTGACGAAGCCGCCGAGGCGCTGGGCACCAGCAAGAACACGGCGCGCGCCCACCTGCGCGCGATTTTCTCCAAGACCGGGGTCACGCGGCAGGCCACGCTGGTGCGCATGCTGCTGAGCAGTGTCGTGACGCTCGGCTGAGCGCCAGGGCTGGTCAGGCTTCAAGCGTGCGGTGCGGGTGGGGCGGCACATCGCTCGTTCGGACTAGCCACGCATGCGTTCGTCAAAGGAGTTTCGTGTCGACCTTGGGCACCATGGGCGCCCATTTGAGGAGGTGCGTGGCTTGGGTGCAAATGAAGTCGGAGACCTCTTTCACCAACGCTCTTTCTTCACCGATGTACAAGTCCGCACTGGCTTGCTTCGGAGCCAGGTCCAGCGCCATGGTGGCCATGCGCTTCAACTCGCGGGCGAGGAATGCCGGCCGCGTACCCGTACGGTGTGCGAAGGCGGCCAGCTCGAAGGCCGTGACCTCCTCGAGCCGGAATGCATCGCCGTACGCCATCGCCATGTCTTGCTCGACATGGTCGCCATAGACATTGACCGAAACGAGGTCATAGAGCGGGGCAGGCCGAATCGTCCGTCCCTGGACAAAGAATGAGACATTCTTGCCGTGGGCGTCGCTATTGCCGATGAGCAACTGCAGTATTGCCCACCTCACCAGGAAAGTCGTCGCGGCAGCTGGCAGGTCGAAATGCGGTACCAGCGAAAAAAGCTTCTGGAAGCTGACGCCTTCCCGGATGTTCTGCACGTCCAGCGTATTGCCAAAGTTGCGCTCGTACTTGAACGAGACTGGCAAATCGAGGGCCTGGCAACCGTCAATGACATGCCGGCGCAGCACTTGCTTGATCCGTCCCGGGCTGTCCGGGTCGGTCTTCACAATCCGGTCGAAGCGCTCGATCAGCAGGATCGGCTCAGGAATCCGACGAAGCTCCACTGGCGCCACGGGCAAGCCCATCCGCCTGGCAAGCGTCATGCAGAAATGCTCGTTGGCTACCATGCACGGAGACAGGTGGCTGCGCGACTCGGGCTTCAGGATGTGCGTGGAGCTGAGCGAGCCTTCGACCAGGGCGAGCTGTTCGCCTTCCACCATTACCTGCAGCTTGTCCTGGTAGCCGGCCACGGACAGGCGCACTTTCCCGTCCCAGACGGGAAACGGAACCGCATCGCGGTCGCGAATGCGCTCGGTCAGCTCTTCGTTGGCTATCACCCGCCTGATGGGCTCCAGGACCTGGGCCTTGCGCGGGGCTTCGTCGCCTGGCGCGTCATCATCAAGGGCAAGAAAGCTCAGCGCCCCCACGGGCTCTTTGCCGAGCATGCGAATCAGGCCGAAGGTATTGCTCTTCGATACCTGGAACATGTAGGACGCCACATCCAGTGCGCGTCCTTCCGGCAGGAGGTTGGCGATAAAGCGCTGCACGGCGCCGGCAGCCGGCTCCCCACCGCGTAGCGCGATGTGCGGCGACAGCGAGAACGCCTGCTTGCTGCGCAGCCAGTTCGGGTCGTATGCAAACGTGTACTTATCCGCCGGCGCGTCGAAGCCCAGGAGGCCAACGGCGTCGCCGTTGTTTGAGACCCGCAGCAAATGTGCCATCAGAATGCCTCCGGCGAGTCCGGGCGCAAAGCTCGGAGCGCATCGTCCGTTTCCTGCCTGGTGAGGACCAGCAGGTTCAGCCCAAGGCCGTTCAGGATCTGGAACACTTTGTCGAAACTGACTGGCCGGCCGTTTTCGAGTCTGGACAGCACATCCTTGGAGACCCCAAGCATGTCCGCAGCGTCATCGATGCGCAGTTCGCTTTGCGCCCGCCGGTTTCGCACCAGGGCGCCGAAGGCCGCGAGGTCTCGGGCAAACGGGTCTGGAGCTGGATTCACGCGCGGCAAGGTTCTGGCCATAGTTCTGATATCCCAGGAACAAACGGTTGTTCAGGCTCTGGTTTCTTATTGTTACGACGATATCAGAATTATGGGTCGGCCTACTTGGTCTGGTCAATAGTTCCGATATTCAAGGAATAAAGCCTGCTTGTCGACTTGGCCTCGTTATAGTTCTTATATTTCAGGAACAATATCCAGCTCATGGTGGCTTTTTCGCCATAATTCGAGCTGGAACTTCCACGGATAACGAGGCTTTCCTTCAACCTCCGGCCGCCAACGCAAATCCGACAGGCCCGCCATCCCCACCCAAAAAGCGTGAGGACGCCGCACCGCCAGGCACGGCTTCTGGCTGGTCCAACGCAGTCGCCACAGGCGGGCCAGATCGCAACAATGCGCGGCTGTAGCGCCCAGACCAGCTAGTCCGCCAGGACGATGTGCCCCCAGCCCGCAAGCGAAAGAATCGGTCCCATCGACGGGCTGCCGCATTAGCGCAGCCCACTTCGACACCCACATCGAACCAGAGGAGACCGGCATGTTGGATATCCGTGCGCTTGGCTACATCGTGGTCGAGTCCACCGACCTGGGCCAGTGGCGACACTATGCCGAACAGGTGCTGGGCATGGCCTGTTCCGGCGCCCCCGGCGGTGCGCTGTACGTGAAGATGGACGAGCGCGACTACCGCTATCTGGTGGTGCCGGGAGCGCGCGACCGCTACCTGGCATCGGGCTGGGAGCTGGCCGACGAGCCGGCCTACCGCCATGCGCTCGACACGCTGCGCCAGGCGAACGTTGAGGTCGTGCACGCCAGCGCCGCGGAACTGGCACAGCGCCGCGTGCAGGCCATGGCCTGGTTTGCCGATCCCTCGGGCAACCGCCATGAGATCTCCTGGGGCATGCGCTCGGACTTCCTGCGCTTTGTCTCGCCGGTGGGCGTGCCGCGCTTCATCACGGACCCGATGGGGGCGGGCCATGCGGTCCTGCCCGCGCCGGCCTTCGACGAGACCTATGCCTTCCTGTGCGAGGTGATGGGTTTCGGCCTGTCCGACATCTTCCGCGTGCGCTTTACCAACGACCCGGCCGAGCCGGAAAAGCGCATCCACTTCCTGCATTGCGGCAACGCCCGCCACCACAGCCTGGCGATCTTCGAGATGCCGTCGGAAGCCGGCTGCATCCACGTGATGGCCGAGGTCCCGGACATGGCCGAGGTGGGCCGCGCGCTGGACCGCGTGCAGCAGCACGGCGTGAAGCTCTCGGCCACGCTGGGCCAGCACTGCAATGACCGCATGACTTCCTTCTACATGAAGACCCCCGGCGGCTTCGACCTCGAGTTCGGCCACGGCGGCCTGGAGGTGGACTGGAGCCACCACGCCGCCTACGAGGCCACGCGCGTCAGCCTGTGGGGACACGACTTCAGCATCGGATACCGCTAAACACACCATGACCAAGACAATCGACAAGACCATGAGCGCGGCCGACGTGGTCGGCCAGCTCGCCGATGGCATGACCATCGGCATCGGCGGCTGGGGCCCGCGCCGCAAGCCGATGGCGCTGGTGCGCGAGATCCTGCGCTCGCCACTGAAGGACCTGACCGTGGTCGCCTACGGCGGCCCCGAGGTGGGCATGCTGTGCGCGGCCGGCAAGGTGCGCCGGCTGGTGTTCGGCTTCGTCTCGCTCGACGTGATTCCGCTCGAGCCCTACTTCCGCCGGGCGCGCGAGCGCGGCGTGCTGGAAGTGACGGAGCTTGACGAAGGCATGCTGCAGCTGGGCCTGCGCGCGGCGGCCGCGCGCCTGCCGTTCCTGCCGACGCGCGCCGCGCTGGGCACCGACGTGCTGGACATGAATCCCCAGCTGAAGACGGTGCGCTCGCCCTATGCCGACGGCGAAGTGCTGGTGGCGATGCCGGCGATCGAGCTCGATGCCGCGCTGCTGCACGTGAACGACAGCGATGTGCTCGGCAACACCCGCATCGACGGCCCCGATCCGTTCTTCGATGAATGGTTCGCACGCGCCGCGCACCGCTGCTATGTGAGCTGCGAAACGCTGCACCCGCGCCTGGAGGACGAAGACCTGGCGCGCGCGCGCAACAACGCCTTCGAGCGCTCGCTGGTAAGCGGCGTGGTGCACGCACCTGGCGGCGCCCATCCCACTTCCTGTGCGCCGGCCTATGGCTGGGACCTGCCCGCGCTGAAGGCGTACTGCGCCGGCGCCGAGGCCGAGGACGGCTTCCGCACCTACCGCGACGAGGTGGTGGGCGCGAGCGAAGCGGCCTACCTGGAGCGCATCGGCGGCCTCGGCCACGTGCACGACCTGCCGCTGCCGGTACTTTGAACCCGCCAACCCAAGGAGCGACCGTGAGCGCCACTTATGAATTCACCCGCGCCGAGCTGATGATTGCCGCCGCCGCCCGCGAATGGCGCGACGACGGCGAGGTGCTGGCCACCGGCATCGGCACCGGCCCGCGCATCGCCGCCGGCCTGGCGCGGCTTGCGCACAACCCGGGCCTGCTGCTGACCGACGGCGAGGCCTACCTGGTGGAAACGCCGGTGCCGCTGGGCCCGCGCGAGCCCGGCTACAAGGTGCGCGCGAGCGGCTGGATGGGCTACTCGCGCGTGTTCGACTGCCTGTGGGGCGGGCGGCGCCACGCGCTGGTGATGCCGACGCAGATCGACCGCTTCGGCCAGGCCAATATCTCCTGGCTGGGCGGCACGCATGCGCAGCCAAAGACCCAGTTGCTGGGCGCGCGCGGCTTTCCCGGCAACAGCATCCACCACGCCAATTCCTTCTTCGTGCCGGCCCACAGCACGCGCGCGTTCGTCGCGGGTGAAGTCGATATGGTCTGCAGCGCCGGCTACAACCCGGCCCGCCAGATCGAAGGCATGCGCAGCTTCGTTGACCTGCGCGTGATCGTAACCGACCTGTGCGTGATGGATTTCGGGGGGGCTGACCATGCCATCCGCGTGCGCTCGCTGCACCCGGGCGCGAGCTTCGACCAGGTGCAGGCGGCCACGGGCTTTGCGCTGGCGAATATACCCGGCGAGGCCCTGCCGGAGACGGCGCCGCCGACACCGGAAGAGCTGCGGCTGATCGCCCAGCTTGATCCGCACAACCTGCGCGCGGCCATCGTGCGCGGCAATCCTTCCGGACGCGTGTGAGGCCGACATGACAACGCCAGCTACCGAAGCCATCAGCCTTGGCCCCAATGCCGAGGTGCTCTACCAGGTCGCGGACGGCATTGCCACCGTGACCATGAACCGGCCGCAGTTCCACAACGCGCAGAACTCCAAGATGACCTACGCGCTGGACGAGGCCTACCGGTGCGCCGCCGCGGACGACGCGGTCAAGGTGATCGTGCTGCGCGGGGCCGGCAAGCATTTTTCGGCCGGGCACGACATCGGCACGCCGGGACGCGACATCAACGAGTCGTTCGAGCGTGCCTCGCTCTGGTATGACCACGTCAACAAGCCGGGCGGCGAGTTCCTCTATGCCCGCGAGCAGGAGGTCTACCTGGGCATGTGCCGGCGCTGGCGCGAACTGCCCAAGCCGACCATCGCCATGGTGCATGGCGCCTGCATTGCCGGCGGATTGATGCTGGCATGGGTGTGCGACCTGATCGTGGCGTCGGACGATGCCTTCTTTGCCGATCCGGTGGTGCGCATGGGCATTCCCGGCGTCGAGTACTTCGCCCATCCCTACGAGCTGCATCCGCGCATCGCCAAGGAGTTCCTGTTCCTGGGCGAGCGCATGGGCGCCGAACGCGCCGAGCGCATGGGCATGGTCAACCGCGTGGTGCCGCGCGACGCGCTGGAAGACACCGTCTACGGCATGGCCGCAAAGGTTGCGCAGATGCCGCGGCTGGGCCTGACGCTGACCAAGCAGGCGGTCAACCATGTGGAAGACCTGCAGGGCAAGCGCACCGCGATGGATGCCGTCTTTGCCTGGCACCACTTCGCCCATGCGCACAACGAACTGGTCAGCGGCGACAAGCTCGGCGGCTATGACGCGCGCGCCATGGCCGCTTCGCAACGCACCGGCGAGGACAAGGCATGAGCACCGCGAGCCTGCACACCGTGCTGTGCGACCTGCTGGGCTGTCGCTACCCCATCGTGCAGACGGCGATGGGCTGGGTGGCGGATGCGAAGCTGGTCGCGGCCAGCGGCAATGCCGGGGCCTTCGGCTTCCTGGCCGGCGCCACCATTGCGCCCGGCGAGGTCGAGCGCGAGATCCTGCGCGTGAAGGCGCTCAGCGACCGGCCCTTCGGCATCAACTTCCACATGTTCCAGCCCAACGCGGATGAAGTGATCGAGATGGCGATCCGCCACCGGCTGCGCGCGGTCAGCTACGGGCGCGGCCCGGACGCGAAGATGATCGGCAAGCTCAAGGCGGCTGGCGTGGTCTGCATGCCGACCGTGGGCGCGGCCAAGCATGCGGCCAAGGCCGTGAAACTGGGCGCGGACGTGGTCACCGTGCAGGGCGGCGAGGGCGGCGGCCATACCGGGGGCACGCCGACCACGCTGCTGCTGCCGCAGGTGCTGGACAGCGTGAGCGTGCCGGTGGTGGCCGCCGGCGGCTTCTTCGACGGCCGCGGACTGGCCGCGGCGCTGGCCTACGGCGCGGCCGGCGTGGCCATGGGCACGCGCTTCCTGATGTCGGCCGAATCGCCGGTGCCGGCGCCAACGCTGGAGCGCTACGTCAAGGTGCGCGACCCGGCCAGCATCCGCGTATCGCTGGCCATTGACGGCCTGCCGCAGCGAATGATCGACAACGACCTGCTGCTGGCGCTGGAGAAGGCCGGTCCGCTACGGCGCACCTGGCTGGCGCTGGCGGCCGCGCGCAAATGGCAGGCGCGTACCGGCATGCGCAGCGCGCAGATGCTGGCCACCGCCTGGCGCGCGATGCGCGAGCAGGACTACAGCGCCGCCCAGACCCTGATGGCCGCCAACGCGCCGGTGCTGATCCAGCGCGCGATGGTGGAGGGATGCCCCGATGAAGGCGTGCTGCCCAGCGGCCAGGCCGCCGCGGCGATCCGGGCCATCGAATCCTGCGAACAGATCGTGGCCGGCATGGCCGCGCAGGCACAGGCGCGCCTTGCGGCGCTGGCTGGCGCCGGACTGGCTGCAGCGGCCTGACCCACAGACAGAGGAAACCATGCAAACGAACAAAAAGACCGGGCCGTTCCGCATCGACACCGCCGACGGCATCGCCGAACTGGTGATCGACCATGCGCCAGTCAATGCGCTCGACAGCGCCGGCTGGCATGCGCTGGCCACCGCGATCGACCAGCTGGGCACCGATCCCGCCGTGCGCGTGATCGTGCTGCGCGGCGAAGGCCGCGGCTTCTGCGCCGGCGTCGACATCAAGGAGCTGGCCGCTTACCCGCAGCGCATCGTCGATGTCAACGCCGGCAACTATGCCACCTTCCGTGCCGTGCACCGCAATCCCAAGCCGGTCATCGTGGCCGTGCACGGCTTCGTGCTGGGCGGCGGCATCGGCATCTGCGGCGCGGCCGACATCATCATGGCCGCCGATTGCGCGCGCTTTGGCGTGCCGGAGATCGACCGCGGCGCCATGGGCGGCGGCGCCCACCTGCAGCGCATGTTCGGCGTGCAGAAGGTCAGGGCGATGTACTTCACTGGCGAGATGATCGATGCCGCCGAGGCATACCGGCTGGGCGCGGTCGAGCGCGTGGTGCCGCGCGCAGAGTTGCGCGAGGCCGCCATGACGCTGGCCCGCCAGATCGCCGCCAAGAGCCCGGCCATGCTGCAGCTGGCCAAGGAAGCGCTCAATGGCGTGGAGGACGGCAACCTCGAGGACAAGTACCGCTGGGAGCAGGGCTTCACGCTGCAGGCCTATATGAGCGCGGATTCCGGCGAGGCGCGTGCCGCCTTCGTCGAAGGCCGCGAAGCCCGCTTTGCGCAGGGAGAGCGCGATGCAGCTTGAATACACCGACGCCCAGCGCGCCTTCCGCGCCGAGGTGCGCGACTGGATGGCCGCGCACGTGCCGCGCACGCCGCTAGCGAGCTTCGATACCGAAGCGGGCTTCGCCCAGCACCGCGCCTGGGAGGCCACGCTCAACCAGGGTCGCTGGAGCATGGTCACGTGGCCGGCCGAACTGGGCGGGCGCGGCTGCGACCTGATCGAGTGGCTGATCTTCGAGGAAGAGTACTGGCGTGCCGGCGCGCCGATGCGCGTCAACCAGAACGGCATCTTCCTGCTCGGACCCACGCTGATGGAATTCGGCACCGAGGCGCAGAAGGCGCGCTTCCTGCCGCGCATGGCCTCGGGCGAGCATGTCTGGGCGCAGGGCTGGTCCGAGCCGAACGCAGGCTCCGACATGGCCGCGATCCGCTGCAGCGCGATCCGGCAGGGCGATGACTATGTGATCAACGGCCAGAAGATCTGGTCGACGAGGGCGGTGTGGGCGGACTGGCTGTTCGGCCTGTTCCGCACCGACCCGGCCTCGACCCGACACCATGGCCTGACCTTCATCCTGATGCCGCTGGATACGCCCGGCATTACCGTGCGCCCGATCCGCCAGCTCAACGGCCAGACCGGCTTTGCCGAGATCTTCTTCGACGACGTGCGCGTGCCGGTGGAAAACCGCCTGGCCGCCGAAGGCGCCGGCTGGCAGGTGGCCATGGCCACCGCCGGCTTCGAACGCGGCCTGATGCTGCGCTCGCCGGCGCGCTTCCAGGAAACCGCGCGCGCGCTGGTCAGGCTGTACCAGGCCAACCGCGAAGCGGCGGACCGTGACCCCTCGCTGCGCGAGGCGGTGCTGCGCGCCTGGATGGACGCCGAGGCCTACACGCTGTCCACCTACGCCACCGCGAGCCGCCTGGTGCGCGGCGGCCATATCGGCGCGGAGTCGAGCACGAACAAGGTGTTCTGGTCCGAGCTGGACATCCATATGCACGATACCGCGCTGGCCATCCTGGGGCAGTCCGCAGAGGTCGCGCCCGACGGCCAGCCGCCGGGTTCGCTCGGCCACTGGCTGGATGGCTTCCTGTTCTCGCAGGCCGGGCCGATCTATGCCGGCACCAACGAGATCCAGCGCAATATCGTCGCCGAGCGCCTGCTCGGCATGCCGCGCGCATGACGGCACCCGGGGAAAACACCATGGATTTCGCATTGACCGAAGAGCAGGAGCAGTTTGCCGAGGCGATCCGGCGCTTCCTGATGACCGAGATGACGCCCGAACTGACGCGCGAGCTGTGGGCCACCGAGTCCGGCCGCTCCGACGCGCTGTGGCGCCAGCTTGCCAACCAGGGCCTGACCGCGGTGATGGTGCCGCAGGAGCAGGGCGGACTGGGGCTGGGCGAGGTCGAATGGGCGCCGCTGGCGCAGGCCTGCGGCTACTTTGCGCTGCCCGAGCCTTTGCTCGACACCGCGCTGGTGGCGGCCGGGCTGCTGCGCGATGCGCTCGCGGCAGCGCCGAACGCCTCGGCGCGCGAACGCTGCGCCACGCTGCTGGAGCGCATCGCCGCCGGCGATGCGCGCGTGGCAGTGGCGCATCCGCAAGAGCGGCTGGTCGCCGACGCCCACGTGGCCGACGCCATCCTGTGCGCGCACGAAGGTGCCGTGCACCTGGTGCGGCCCGACCAGGCCGTGCTGACGGCGCGCACCGGGCTCGATCCTTCGCGCCGCCTGTTCGAGCTGGCCTGGACGCCGGCCGCGGAGTCCGAGCTGATCCCGTCCGGCAGTGGCCTGTGGAACAGCGCGCTGAACCGCGGCGCGCTCGGCGTGGCCGCGCAGCAACTGGGCCTGACCCAGCGCATGCTGGACCTGGCGATCGACTACAGCGCGCAGCGCAAGCAGTTCGGCAAGGCCATCGGCGCCTACCAGGCGGTCAAGCACCTGCTGGCCGACGTGGCGATCCAGCTTGAATTCGCCAGGCCGGTGCTGCTGCGCGCCGCCGCCGCGCTGGCGCATGGCCTGCCCGATGCGGGCCTGCATGTCTCGCACGCCCGCGTGGCCGCCGCGCGCTGCGCGTGGAGCGCGGCGCGCCAGGCCATCCAGGTGCACGGCGCAATGGGCTACACCTGGGAACTGGACCTGCAGATCTTCACCAAGCGGGCCTGGGCCCTGGCGGGAAGCTGGGGCGACCGTGCCTTCCACAAGGCGCGCATGGGCGCGCACATCCTTGACGGCGCGCATGACATCGGCGCCGGCGCCACCTTCGCCTGATTCCAAAGAGACCAATGACCATGAAAGACGCCTATATCGTTGATGCCCTGCGCACGCCCACCGGGCGCCGCAAGGGCGGACTGTCGCACATGCACGGCGCCGACCTGGGCGGCTTCGTGCTGGCCGAGCTGGTGCGCCGCAACGGCATTCCCGCCGAGGACTATGACGACGTGGTGTTCGGCTGCGTCGACACCATCGGCCCGCTGGCCGGCAATATCGCCCGCAGCGCGTGGCTGGCAGCCGGCCTGCCGCTGACGGTGCCGGGCGTGACCGTGGACCGCCAGTGCGGCTCGTCGCAGCAGGCGGTGCACTTTGCCGCGCAGGCGGTGATGAGCGGCACGCAGGATGTGGTGATCGCCGGCGGCGTGCAGACCATGACGCAGATTCCGATCTCGTCGGCCATGCTGGCCGGGCAGGCGCTGGGGTTTGCCGACCCGTTCTCGGGCAGCAAGGGCTGGCAGGCGCGCTTTGGCGATGCGCCGGTGTCGCAGTTCCATGCCGCGCAGCGCATTGCCGATCACTGGAAGCTGTCGCGCGAAGCGATGGAAGCCTACGCGCTGGCAAGCCATCAGCGCGCCGCTGCCGCCATCGAAGGCGGCCGCTTTGCGCGTGAAATCGTGCCGTGCGAAGGCGTGAAGCATGACGAGACCCCGCGCCCCGATACCACGCTGGCCAAGATGGCTGCGCTGGAACCGCTGATGCCCGGCAGTTCGCTGACCGCGGCCGTGTCCAGCCAGACCGCCGATGCCGCCGCCGCGCTGCTGATCGTCTCGGAAGACGCGCTCAAGCGCTACCAGCTCAAGCCGCGTGCGCGCATCGCGCATATGAGCGTGCTGGGCGACGACCCGCTGTGGATGCTGACCGCGCCGATCCCGGCAACCAAACACGCACTGGAGCGCAGCGGCCTGCGCCTGGCCGATATCGACGTGGTCGAGATCAATGAAGCGTTTGCCTCGGTAGCGATGGCATGGCTGGCCGAGACCGGCTACGCGGCCGAGCGCACCAACCCCAACGGCGGCGCCATCGCACTGGGCCACCCGCTGGGCGCCACCGGGGCGCGCCTGATGACCACGCTGCTGCATGAGCTGGAACGCACAGGCGGCCGCTACGGCCTACAGACCATGTGCGAAGGCGGTGGCCTGGCCAACGTCACCATCATCGAACGCTTGTAAGGAGAGCGCCATGGGAATCTGCGACGCACGCACCGTCATCATCACCGGCGCCGGCGGCGGTCTGGGCCGCGCCTATGCGCTGGCCTTCGCCGCCGAGGGTGCCAATGTAGTCGTCAACGACATCCGGCGCGAGGCGGCCGAGGCCGTCTGTACGGAGATCCGCGCGGCCGGCGGCAGCGCACTGGCCAGCGCTGACGACATCACGCAGCTGGCCACCGCGCAGCGCATCGTCGATGCCGCGGTCGAGGCCTTCGGCGAGGTGCATGTGCTGGTCAACAACGCCGGCATCTGCCGCGACCGCATGTTTGTCAGCCTGACCGAAGCGGACTGGGACGACGTCATGCGCGTGCACCTGCGCGGCCACTTCTGCCTGGCCAACCTGCTCGCCAAGCGGTGGCGCGATGCCGCCAAGGCCGGCCGCGCCGTCGACGCGCGCATTATTAACACCAGCTCCGGCGCGGGCCTGCAGGGTTCGGTCGGGCAGTCCAACTACGCCGCCGCCAAGGCCGGCATTGGCGCGCTCACGCTGGTGCAGGCCGCCGAGCTGGGCCGCTACGGCATCACCGCCAATGCGCTGGCGCCGGCGGCGCGCACCGGCATGACCGAAGATGTGTTCGCCGACATGATGCGGGCGCCGGAAGACGGCTTCGATTACTACGACCCGGCCAACGTCGCGCCGCTGGTGGTATGGCTGGGCAGCGCCGCGTCCGCGCAGGTCAACGGACGCATGTTCGAGGCGGCCGGCGGCATGGTCTCGGTGGCCGACGGCTGGCGCACCGGACCGAAGTCCGACAAGGGATCACGTTGGCAGCCGGCCGAACTGGGCGCAGCCGTGGCGGAACTGCTGGCGCAGGCGCAGGCACCCCAGCCGGTCTACGGCAGCTGAGCGCGACGGCCATGGACTTCTCCCTTAGCGTCGAACAGCAGATGGTCCGCGACAGCGCGCGCGACTACCTCGCCGCGCACAGCGATTCGGCGGCGGTGCGGCGCGTGACCGAGGCGGGTCCCGCGCACGATGAAGCGCTGTGGCACGCGGTCGCGGGCGACCTCGGCTGGTGCGGCATCGCACTGCCCGAAGCCGTGGGCGGCGCCGGCCTGGGCGCGCCCGGGCTGGTGCTGCTGCAGGAACAACTGGGCCAGCGCCTGGCCTGCGTGCCGTTCTGGTCCGCTGTGTGCGTGGCCGCGCCCTGGCTGCAGGCCAGCCTGGGCCCGCGTGGCAGCGCGCAGTGGCTGGAGCGGCTGGCCTGTGGCGAGCTGCGTGCCGCCGCGGTGCTGCCGGACGATGGCGGCTGGCAGTACGACGGCGTCGCCATTGGCGCGCAGGCAAGCGTGGATGGCTTCGTGCTGCGTGGCAGCGCCGCCCAGGTGGCCGATGCCGCCGGCGCCGACTGGCTGCTGGTGCCGGCCCGGCTCGAAGACGGCATGCCTGCGCTGTTCCTGCTGGAACCGGCAGCCCTGGCCCGGGATGCGCGATTCATGCTGGCGCCGCTCAATACGCTGGACCGCACGCGGCCGCTGGCCGCGCTGCGGCTGGACGGGCTGCCCGTGCCCGCCAGCGCGTGCCTGGCGCGCGCGGACGCGGCGGCCTTCGGCCTGGCCCAGGCCTGGTGGCACGGCAAGCTGATGCTGGCGGCGGAGCAACTTGGCGCGGCCCAGCAATGCCTGGACCTAACCGTGGCCTATGCCTCGGAGCGGATCCAGTTCGGGCGCGCCATCGCTTCGTTCCAGGCGGTCAAGCACCGCTGCGCGCAGATGATGGTGCTGGTCGAGGCGGCGCGCTCGGCGGTGTATGGCGCGGCGCAGGCGTGGGAAACGGGCGAGGTGGCCGATGACACCGGCATCCGCCTCGACATCGCCGCCGCGTCCGTGGCCGCCGACGATGCCCTGCGCTTCTGCGCGCAGGAGGCTATCCAGTTGCATGGCGGTGTCGGCTTCACCTGGGAATACGACCCCCAGCTCTATTTCAAGCGCGCGCAGGCCGCCAGCCACTGGCTGGGCGGTGCCGGCGCGGCGCTGGCGTATCTCGCAGCCAATGGCCCGCATGCCTGGAGGACAGCATGACAGCGAATCAAGAGGCGGCATTCCGCGCCGAAGTCGCGCAGTGGATGGCCGCCAACCTGGCCGGCGAGTTCGCCTGCCTGAAGCACCGCGGCGGCCCCGGCGACGAAGAGGCCTATCCCGAACTGCGCAAGGCGTGGGAGCGCCGGCTGGCCGAAGGCGGCTGGACCGGCCTGGGCTGGCCGCGCGCGCATGGCGGGCGCGAGCTGCCGGTCATGCAGCAGGTGATCTTCCATGAGGAATACGCGCGGGCAGGGGGACCGGGCCGCATGGGCCATATCGGCGAGGGGCTGATCGGCCCGACCCTGGTCGCCTTCGGCACCGACGACCAGAAGGCGCGCCTGCTGCCCGGCATCCTGAACGGCACCACGTTCTGGTGCCAGGGGTATTCGGAGCCTGGGGCGGGCTCGGACCTGGCCAATGTGCGCACGCGGGCGGAGCGCGATGCGGTCACTGGCGACTGGCTGGTGAGCGGCCAGAAGGTGTGGACCTCGCTCGCGCACGATTCGGACTGGATCTTCGTGCTGGCGCGCTGCGAGCCCGGCTCGCGCGGCAGCAAGGGCCTGATCTTCCTGATGCTGCCGCTGGACCAGCCCGGCATCGAGATCCGCCCGATCCGCCAGATGGGCGGCGGCGCCGAATTCAATGAAGTGTTCTTCGACGGCGCGCGTGCCGCCGCCGCCGATGTGCTGGGCGCGCCCGGCGATGGCTGGCGCATCGCCATGGCGCTGCTGGGCTTCGAGCGCGGCATCTCCACGCTGGGCCAGCAGATGCAGTTCACGCATGAACTGGAGTGGGTGGCGCAGGCCGCGCGCGACAACGGCAGCAGCCGCGACGCGCTGGTGCGCCAGCGCATTGCGCGCGCCTGGGCCGGCCTGCGCGTGATGCGCGCCAATGCGCTGCGCATGCTGGCGGGCGCGGCGCAGGCGGGCCAGGACGGCGGCACCGCGCTGCAGCGAGAGGCGCTGATCTACAAGTACTACTGGTCCAACTGGCACCGCGACCTGGGCCAGCTGGCGCTGGACGTGCTGGGCCCGCTGGCCAATGTGCTGGACGCCGGCGACACGCGCCGCACGCGGCTGCAGCAGATGGCGCTGTTCTCGCGCGCCGACACCATCTACGCCGGCACCAACGAAATCCAGCTCAACATCATCGCCGAACGCGGCCTCGGCATGCCGCGCGAAGCACGAGGACAGCCATGACCCTGAACACCGAAATCCCCAGCGCCCCGGCCTATGTGCCCGGCCATCAGCTGCTCGCCGGCAAGAGCGTGCTCATCACCGCGGCGGCGGGCGCCGGCATCGGCTTTGCCGCCGCGCGCCGCTGCGCCGAGGAGGGCTGCCGCGCGCTGATGATCTCCGACGTCCATGAGAAGCGCCTGGCAGACGCGGTTGAGCGCCTGCGCGCGGAAACCGGCCTGCACGCGATCCATGGCCAGCTTTGCGATGTGTCGGATGAAGCGCAGGTGCGCGCACTTGTGGCCGCCGCCGAAGAAGCCTTGGGCGGAACCGACGTACTGATCAACAACGCCGGCCTGGGCGGCTCGCGCCGCCTAGTTGATATGGACGATGCCGAGTGGTCGCGCGTGATCGATATTTCCCTCACGGGCACCTTCCGCATGACGCGCGCGATGTTGCCGCACATGCAGGCGCGCCGGCGCGGCGCCATCGTCAACAACGCGTCGGTGCTGGGCTGGCGTGCGCAGAAGGAGCAGTCGCACTACGCCGCGGCCAAGGCCGGGGTGATGGCGCTGACGCGCTGCAGCGCGATGGAGGCCGCCGAATTTGGCGTGCGCATCAATGCGGTGGCGCCCAGCATCGCGCTGCACGACTTCCTGAAGAAGTCGGCGCCGGCCGACCTGCTGCGCCGGCTCAGCGAGCGCGAAGCGTTCGGGCGTGCGGCGGAGGTGTGGGAGGTGGCCAATGTGATGGTGTTTTTGGCCAGCGACTATGCCTCGTACATGACGGGCGAGGTGCTGCCGGTGAGCAGCCAGCGGGCTTGAAGGGAAACAGTTGGGACCGGGAACAACGCAGGAACCAGACATGCCAAGAATCTTCCGTTCTGCCGAAGACATCCACGCCGCCGTCGGCCAGCGCCTCGGCGAAAGCGCCTGGACCCAGATCACCCAGGAACAGGTCAACCAGTTCGCCAATGCCACCGGCGACCACCAGTGGCTGCACGTGGACCCTGAGCGCGCCGAGCAGGGCCCATACGGCGCCTGCATCGCGCACGGCTACCTGACGCTGGCGCTGGTCAACCAGTTCCTGCCGGAGCTGGTCACGGTCGAAGGCATGAAGTGGGGCGTCAACTACGGCTGCGACAAGGTGCGCTTCCCGGCGCCGGTGCGCGTGGGCGCGCGCGTGCGCGGGGTGGGGGAACTGGTGCGGGCCGAGACCCTGCAGGGCGGCGTGCAGTCGGTGGTGCGCATGACCGTGGAAATCGAAGGCGGCGACAAGCCGGCCTGCGTAGCCGAGACCATCAGCCGCTATTACTTCTGAACAGGAAATCCAGCATGAAAGAAGCAGTCATCGTCGCCGTCGCGCGCACACCGATCGGCAAGGCCTTCCGCGGTGCCTTCAACGACACCGAGGCCCCGGCGCTGGGCGGCCACGTGGTGCGCGCGGTGGTGGAGCGCGCCGGCGTGGATCCGTCCGAGGTGGAAGATGTGCTGATCGGCGCGGCCGCGCAGCAGGGCACCCAGGGCTACAACCTGGGCCGCCTGTGCGCGGTGGCGGCCGGCCTGCCGGACAGCGTGCCCGGCATGACCATGGACCGCATGTGCGGCTCGGGCCTGATGACGATCGCTGCGGGCGCCCGCGCGATCCAGTGCGGCGAGGCCGACATCATCGTCGCCGGCGGCGCGGAGTCTATCTCGCTGACGCAGACCAAGCACAAGAACAGCTACCGCGCCCAGTCCGAAGCGGTGCTGGCGCGGCAGCCGGCAGCCTATATGGCGATGATCGAGACCGCCGAGGTAGTGGCGCGACGCTACGGCATCAGCCGCGCCGAGCAGGACGCCTACGCCTGGCGCAGCCAGCAGCGCACCGCCGAGGCACAGCGGCGCGGTGCCTTCGACGACGAGATCGTGCCGCTGGAAACGCGCCGCGCGCTGTTCGACAAGGCCGGCACGCTGACCGGCCACGAGACCGTTCGGCTTGCGCACGACGAGTGCAACCGGCCCGAGACCACGGCCAGCAGCCTGGAAGCGCTGAAGCCGGTCTGGAGCGGCGGACAGGCGGTGGCCGCCGGCGAGCACATCACTGCCGGCAATGCCTCGCAGTTGTCGGACGGCGCCGCCGCGGTGCTGATGATGAGCGCCGACGAGGCCCGCCGGCGTGGCCTGCGCCCGCTGGGCCGCTACCGCGGCATGGCGGTGGCGGGCTGCGCGCCGGACGAGATGGGGATCGGCCCGGTGTTCGCGGTGCCCAAGCTGCTCGAGCGCCATGGCATGACGGTGGCGGATGTGGGCCTGTGGGAGCTGAACGAGGCCTTTGCCTGCCAGGTGCTGTACTGCCAGCAGAAGCTGGGCATCCCGGATGCGCGGCTGAATGTCAACGGCGGCGCGATCTCGATCGGCCATCCGTTCGGCATGTCCGGTGCGCGCATGACCGCGCACGCATTGATTGAAGGCCGGCGCCGCGGCGTGCAGCAGGCGGTGGTGACCATGTGCATCGGCGGCGGCATGGGCGCCGCCGCGCTGTTCGACGTTCTGTAATAAGAACCCTGGACGGGGATAGCCGTTGGTGTGCCGATGGGTGTGCTCCCTCTCCCCGCTCCCGGGGCGGGGGGGGGGGGGGCGGGCGGTGGCATACCGCAGGCCATACTTCGTAAGACACGCCGGCCCTCCCCCCAACCCTCTCCCGCAAGCGGGAGAGGGGAGCAAACACTTTGGTTCGATAAGCAGCCCGGCACGGACCGGCCCGCAACGAGGCCGCCTGCCATCACTCCATCAGGAGGAGACATCATGAAACGACTGATCGGCGTCGCCATGTCGCTGGCCGTGCTGGCCACCGCGGTATGGGCCTTCGCGCCGCGCCCGCTGCCGCCGTTCGCGGCCACGACGCTGCGCCCGGACGGCCTGCAGGTCAACGGCATCGCGCGCGCCGGCGAGCGCCTGGTGGCAGTGGGCGAGCGCGGCCAGATCCTGTTCAGCGACGACCAGGGCGCCAACTGGCGCACGGCCGCCGTGGATCATCCGCAAGGCGCCGCGCTGACCCAGGTGGCCTTTGCCGACAGCCGCCACGGCATGGCGGTCGGGCACAGCGGCTGGATCCTGCGCACCGAAGACGGCGGTGCCCACTGGCAGCAGGTGGCGTTCGACGCGAGCTCGTCCGATCCGCTGCTGGGCGCCTGGGCGCAGGCGGGCGGCCCGTGGTTCGCGGTCGGCAGCTTTGGCCGCTTCCTGGTCTCGCGCGACCAGGGCCGGCACTGGGAGACAGCCGCAGACAGGGCCATGCAGGACCGCCACCTCAACGGCATCGCCGGCGACGGGCAGGGACGCCTGATGCTGGTCGGCGAAGCCGGCCTGGTGCTGCGCTCGCCCGACGGCGGCAGCCGCTGGGAAGTGGTGAAGTCCCCCTACGAGGGTTCGCTGTACGGCGTGCAGCCGCTGCGCGACGGCGCCTGGCTGGCCTTCGGCATGCGCGGCAACGCCTTGCGCAGCGAGGACTTCGGCGCCACCTGGCAGGCCGCGGACACTGGCCTCAAGACCTCGTTCTTCGGCGGCGTCGAGCTGCCCGATGGCCGCATCGTGCTGGCCGGGCAGGGCGGCACGCTGGTGATGTCCGCCGACGGCGGGCGCCACTTTACCGCGTTGCCCGCCGGCAGCCCGCAGACCCTGGCCGCGCTGGCCCCTGCCGGCAAGGGCACGCTGGCGCTGGGCGGCAATGGCGGCCTTGCCGGCGCCACGCTCGCCGCCAATCCCCGCTGACCCTGCCTGACCCTGGCTTACCGAATGCGAGAACGATCATGAACCGCCCCCATTCCTCCGGCCGCCTGGGCCGCTTTGTCGATGCCTGCGCCAGCCTGCTGATGCAGCGGCGCCGCCTGCTGCTGGTGCTGTGCCTGGCCGTGACCGTGGTGCTGGGCGTCTCGGCCACGCGGCTGCGGCTCGATCCCGGCTTCAACAAGATGATCCCGCTGCAGCACCCGTACATGCAGGTGTTCACCAAGTACGCGAGCACCTTCTCCGGTGCCAATACGGTGCTGCTGAGCCTGCGCTGGAAGGGCGACGGCGACATCTACAACGCGGCCTTCATGGACAAGCTGCGCCGCGCCACCGATGACGTGTTCTTCATCCCCGGGGTGGACCGCTCGCGCGTGTTCTCGCTGTTCACGCCCAATGTGCGCTACACCGAGGTGACGGAGGCGGGCTTTCGCGGCGACGTGGTGGTGCCGGGACGCTTCTCCGGCACGCCGGCCGAGCTCGACAAGGTGCGCCGCAACGTGGCGCGCTCCGGCCAGATCGGCCGCCTGGTCAGCAACGACCTGAAGTCCGCGCTGATCCGCGCGGAATTGCGCGAGACCGATCCGGCGACCGGCAAGACCATCGACTACGGTTCGGTCGCGCGCCAGCTGGAGAAGATCCGCGGGGAATTCAGCGGCACCGACGTCGAGGTCAATATCGTCGGCTTTGCCAAGCTGGTGGGCGATGTGGAAGAGGGCATCGCCGGCGTGATGGGCTTCTTCGCGCTGGCCTTCGCCGTGACCGCGCTGCTGCTGTGGCTGTACACGCGCTCGCTGCGCATCACGCTGCTGTCGCTGGTGGTGGCGCTGCTGCCCGTGGCCTGGCTGCTGGGCCTGCTGCCGCTGCTGGGCTACGGCATCGACCCGATGTCGATCCTGGTGCCGTTCCTGATCTTCTCGATCGGGGTCTCGCACGCGGTGCAGATGACCAATGCCTGGAAGCAGGAAGTGGTGCAGGGACATGGCGCGCTCGACAGCGCCAGCGCGGCCTTCCGCAAGCTGTTCATCCCCGGCACGGTCGCGCTGCTGACCAACGCGCTCGGGTTCATGGTCATCATGCGCATCGAGATCGACATCGTGCGCGAGCTTGGCATCACGGCGTGCCTGGGCGTGCTGCTGATGATCGTGACCAACAAGGTGTTCCTGCCGATCCTGCTGTCGTACACGCGGCTGGAGCCGTCGGCGCTGGCATCGGCGCAGGCCCGGCGCGCGAACGGATCCGGCGGGCTGTGGCAGAAGTTCGGCGCGCTGGCGCGCCCGGGCCCGGCGCTGGGCGTGTTCGTGGCCGCGCTCGCGCTGCTGGCGGCCGGCGCCATCGATTCGCGCGGCCTGAAGATTGGCGATGTCGGCAGCGGCGCACCGGAACTGCGCGCGGATTCGCGCTACAACCGCGACAGCGCCAGCATCGTGAGCCAGTACAACATCGGCTCGGATGCACTGACCGTGGTGGTGGAGCCGACCGGCTTCGATGACGGCTGCCTGCACTACCCGGTGATGAGTGCGGTGGAGCGCTTCGAGATGCATATGCGCGGCGTGTCCGGCGTGCAGTCGGTGGTGAGCGTGTCGTCGCTGGCCAAGGTAGTGATCGGCGCCTACAACGAGGGCAACCCGCGCTGGGAGGCGCTGCCGCGCAGCAGCGAGGGCCTGAGCCAGGGCGCCAAGGCCTTCGACCCGGACAACGGCATGAATACCTCGAACTGCCAGGCCATCCAGGTGCTGATCTACACCGCCAACCATGAGGGCGCCACCATCGCCCACATCATCCGCGAGATCCGCCGCTTCACCGCCGCCGACAAGACCCCCAACGTGGCGTTCCGCCTGGGCGGGGGCAATATCGGCGTGATGGCGGCCACCAATGAGGCCGTGGAAGAAGCCGAAGTGACCATGCTGCTGTCGATCTTCGGCGCGATCACGCTGCTGTGCCTGCTGACGTTCCGCTCGTGGCGCGCGGTGCTGTGCATCATCGTGCCGCTGACGCTGGTGTCGGTGCTGTGCAATGCGCTGATGGCGCGGCTTGGCATCGGGCTGAAGGTGTCGACGCTGCCGGTCATCACGCTGGGCGTGGGCGTCGGCGTGGACTATGGCATCTACCTGTATGAGCGCATCCAGCACCAGATCCGCGAGGAAGGGCAGGCCTTGCCGCAGGCCTTTGCCGAGGCCATGCGCCAGCGCGGTTCGGCGGCGCTGTTCACGGCGTTGACGATGTGCATCGGGGTGGGCACGTGGGCCTTTGCCGCGCTCAAGTTCCAGGCCGACATGGGGATCCTGCTGGCCTTCATGTTCCTGGTGAACCTGTTCGGCGCGGTGTCGCTGCTGCCGGCGCTGGCTGCATGGCTGGGCGTGGAGGAGGAAGAGCGTGCGCGCGTGGCCGCCGGTGGTGCCGGTGGCGCCGCGCGCGGCGAGACGGTGCCGCCGGCGCACGCCCTGAAATCCGACGCGGTGTAAGGCCGATGACCCGGAGAGACAGCATGCACGATCACCAGGCTTACGCGGCGGCGGCATTCACGCCGGTCCGCATCGGCCCGCTCACGCTGCGCAATCGCATTATCAAGGCCGGCGCCAACGAGGGCATGACGACGCAGGGCCTGCCGACCCAGGCGCTGGTCAGGCACCACCGCGAGCTTGCCGCGGGCGGCGTGGGCATGACCACGGTCGCATACGCGGCCGTGGCCGACGACGGCCTGACTTTTTCGCACCAGCTCAGCATGCGCCCGGAGCAGGTTGCGCACCTGCGCGTGCTGACCGATGCCGTGCATCGCGAAGGCGCGGCGGCCTGCCTGCAGATCACCCATGCGGGCTCGTTCACCACTATGCGCCACGGCGGCAGCCGCGCCCCGGGCAGTGCTTCATCCGGACTCAATGCGTTTGGCATGCTGCATGGCGTGTATTTCCAGCGTGCCATGCGCGAGGCGGACATGGCACGCGTTGCCGGCCAGTTCGCCGCGGCGGCGCGGCTGGCGCGCGAAGCCGGCTTCGACGCGGTGGAAATCCACATGGGGCACGGCTACCTGCTCAACCAGTTCCTGTCGCCGCTGAGCAACCGGCGGCGCGATGCGTTCGGCGGCAGCGTGGAGAACCGCACCCGCTTTCCGGCTTCGGTGCTGCGCCAGGTGAAGGACGCGGTCGGCGCCGAGCTGGCGGTCTGCTGCAAGCTGAGCGTCAGCGACGGCGTGCCGGGCGGCAACGAGCCCGCGGATTCCGCCGTGACCGGGCGCCTGCTGGAGGCGGAAGGCGCCGACCTGCTGACCCTCAGCGGCGGGCGCAACGTCGAGAGCCCGTGGGCGCTGTTCGGCAGCCCCATGCCCACGGCGCAGATGAAGGCCGCCGCGCCGACCGCGGTGGCGCGCTTCGGCATCACCATGCTGGAGAAGCGCACGCCGCGCGAGCTGGCTTTTCGCGAGCTGTACTTCCTGGAGGCGTCACGCGTGGTGCGGCGGGCGGTGCGCATGCCGCTGGCCTATATCGGCGGCGTCAAGTCGATCGGCAATGTCGCGCAGCTGATGGAAGAGGGCTTCGACTGCGTCGCGCTGGCGCGCGCGCTGATCCACGATCCCGCGCTGGTCGCCAACTGGCGCAGCGGCGCGGTGGCGCATTCGGCCTGTGACAGCTGCAATGGCTGCGTGGCCCGGATCTACGATCCGGCCGGCGTCAGTTGCGTGCATGGCCCGGGCAATGATCCGGCGCTGACCAGGATTGCCGCGCTGCAGTAGTCCGATGAGACGATGAGCCGCCGGCCAGACGCTCTTATCTTGAAGGTCCCACGGGAATTCAAGGAGACAGACGCAATGACCGCTGACGGCAACCAGACTGGCTACAAGGCCGGCTACAAGATCGAATCACGCCCGCTCGAGGCCCGCTACGCGCGCGGCTGGCATTGCCTCGGCCCGGCCGATGGCTACCGCGACGGCGCGCCGCACACGCTGAATATCTTCGGCCGGCGCCTGGCGGCGTTTGCCGACTCGACCGGCGCGATTCGCGTGATCGACGGCTATTGTCCGCACATGGGCGCGGACCTGAGCACCGGCACCGTGCAGGGCGACAACTTGGTCTGCCCGTTCCACGGCTGGCAGTGGGGCGGCGACGGCGGCTGCAAGTCCATTCCCTACTGCAAGCGCGTGCCGCCCAAGGCCCGCGTCGGCGCCTGGGAGACCTGCGAGCAGAACCGCCTGCTCTTCATCTGGCACGATCCCGAAGGCCGCCCGGCACCCCCCGAGGTGGCGATTCCGCGCATCGAGGCCTGCTTCTCTTCGGATTGGTCGGACTGGGCCATCGACGAGATGCTGATCCGCACCAATTGCCGCGAGCTGGTCGACAATATCTCCGACATGGCGCATTTCGGCACGGTCCACGGCGCGCCGGTGGACTACTTTGCCAACCTGTTCGAAGACCACAAGGCCACGCAGCTGATGATCGGGCGCAGTGCCCGGCTCTCGGGCGATGCGCAGCTGACGGCGCTGTCCACGTACTTCGGGCCCGCGTACCACATCACCGAGATGATCGGACAGATGGGCGACCAGCAGATCCACTCGATCCTGCTCAACTGCCATGTGCCGATCGACCTCAACAGCTTCGCGCTGCGTTACGGCGTGCTGGTGAAGAAGATCCCGGGGCTGTCCGAGGAACAGAACCGTGCCATGGCGCAAGCCTATGTGGAGCAGGCCAAACAGGCCTTCTACGAGGACGTGGCGATCTGGGACAGCAAGATCCGCATCGACAACCCGCTGCTGTGCGAAGGCGACGGGCCCATCTACCAGATGCGTGACTGGTACCAGCAGTTCTACACCGACGTGGAGCAGGTGCGGCCGTCCAGCGTGGCACGGCGCATCTTTGAGCTGAACCCGGGCAATATCGAGCCGCCGGCGCTGCGGCATGTGTTCGAGGCCTGATGGCAATCTCCACGGAACCTCGCACCATGAAAACCGTAGTCATTACCGGAGCCGCGTCCGGCATGGGTGCGGCCGTGCGCCAGCGCATGCTCGCCGACGGCTGCCGGGTCATCGGCATCGACCTGCGCGATGCCGACATCGTTGCCGACCTGTCCAGCCAGCAGGGCCGCGCTGCCGCGATCGACGCCGTACTGTCGCGGTCAGGCGGCCGCATCGACCAGCTGGTCTGCTGCGCCGGCCTGGGCCCGCATGTCGAACCCGCCACGCTGGTGGCATCGGTTAACTACTTCGGCGTGGTGGCGCTGCTGGATGGCCTGTTCGAGGCGCTGCGCCAGGGCTCGGAACCGTGCGCCGTGGTGGTGTCGTCCAACTCGGCCACGCTCCAGTCCTGGGAGAGCAGCCCGCTGCGTGATGCCTACCTTGCCGGCGACGAGCCAGGCGTGCGCGCGATGGTGGCAGCCGCCGCTGCGGCGCAAGCCACCCGCGACCAGGCAGGCTATATCGCCTATGCCAGCTCCAAGCATGCGGTGGCGGCGGCCGCGCGGCAACGCGCCGCCGCCTGGGGCCAGGCCGGCGTGCGCCTCAACGTGGTCGCGCCGGGCGCGGTGGAAACGCCGCTGCTGCAGGCAGGGCTCAAGGATCCGCGCTATGGCGATGCCATCCGCGATTTCCTGCCGCCGCTGGGGCGCCGCGCCCAGCCTGAAGAGGTGGCCGCGCTGATCGCGTTCCTGTGCGGGCCGCAGGCTGCCTACATCCATGGCAACGTGGTGTTCATCGACGGCGGCCTGGATGCCGCGCAGCGACCGCTGAACTTCTGATCTCCTGGTCAATGGGGCATCCGCCGCGAGCCGCGGCGGATGCCCCATTTTTATTTGATGGCGTTCCGGACTTACGCGGCCACGACATCGTCCTGCATCCGGCGCTCGCGTTCGCCGGGATACATGGCTTCCTTTTCGAGGTAGAAGCAACCGGTGCAGCCCGGGTTGCAATCGGAGCGGCTGGGCTTTGCCATGCAAAAACCCCCAAAAGTTGTCTCCAACTTTTGGGGGGCAGTTCAGGGCGGGGAGCGCGACCGGGCGCCAAAGGCTGCGCCCGGCCGGATATCACGATGGGATCAGGTACCCGACCCGCGCGCGGCGTCCGGGGAGAAAAACGCCTCGTTGAATTCCGGGCTGTTGTTCAGCGTTGCCATCGGGCCTTCGTTGGTCAGGCGGTCGGCCAGGTAGGCACCCGAAATCAGGTCATGGTAGAACACCGTGGTCGGATAGTAGCGGCGTGCATCATAGGCGTACACCGAGGCCTGAAGATTGGTGCGCCACAACTGGCCGCGGCCATCGTAGTTGTCGGCCGCCAGGGCGAGCCAGCTGTCTTCGTCGAGATACAGCACGCGCTTCGCATACTGGTGGCGGAAACCGGACTTGAGCGTTGCTTCCAGTACCCATACGCGATGCGGTTCATAGCGCATGACGTCCGGATTGGCATGGCCATTCGTGAGCAGCTCCTTGTACTTGACGGAAGTGCTCAGCAGCTTGTAGTTGTGGTACGGGACGAAGATCTCCTTCTTGCCGACGATCTTCCAGTTGTAGCGCTCGCCGGAGCCGTTGAAGAGCCGGTCGTCGTCCACCGTGCGGAAGCCGCCGGGGCCCTGGGGCTGGTCAAAGCCGAATTCCGGTGCCTGGCGCACCCGCCGCGTGCCCGGGTTGTAGATCCACGTGCGGTTGGTGTCCGAACCCTCCTGGTCCCAGACCGCATAGCCAACGATCACCTGGCCGCGGTCACGCAACGGCAGGTCCGTGGCGGTGCGGAAGAAGGAGCGCTCGTTGAGCGCGCTGCGCGGGTCGAACTTGCCGTTGTTGCGCGGCGACAGGATGCTGTATGAGACGCGCCCCCACGCGATCGAGCCGTTCGGATAGACCACGGCCTGGTCGAACTGCGCCTTCTCGGTGCCGATGGCCGACGAGAAGCGCTGGTTCCACAACAGCTCCATCGCGGTTTTCGGAATCGGGTAGGGAACCTGGGGTCCTGCTTCCTTCAGGCCGTTGGCATCGCTCGTCATGCTGACGGTGGAGGCGTAGGTGCGGATGTCCTTGTAGACGGTGTCCTCATATCGGAAGTCGCGATGGCTGGGGTACACCGGCATCTTGAAGCTGTCGGGGTACTTCTTGAACAGTGCCTTCTGCCCGTCGCTGAGCCGCTCGGCATACTGCGCCATGTTCTGCGCGGTGATGACGAACAGCGGCTTCTCATCGGCATACGGGTCCGGGTAGCGTTCGCCGCGCTGGTATTTGACATGGGCCGGCGTGCCCAACCACTTGCCGGTCCACGCCGGGACCTCGCCGTCCTTGCTGGCGGCACGCTCGGCGCCCATCGGCGTGAGGGTGCCATCCAGTTGCTTGAGCTCCTCCGGGGTGGCCTTCGCCCACGATGCCGCCGCCAGGGCCATGCTGGTGAGCAGCAGGCCACCGCGTATCAGTTGTCTTGTGCTGGATTTCATTGAAGTCTCGCTCCTTGTAAAGAGGAATTGCCGGCGCTGGCTGTGCCTGTGCCTGTGGTGACAGCGTAGTGATGGCGCGGCGGCGGGGAATCGTTGGAACGGACTAGTGGATTTCCCTAGCGCCCGGCGTGGCGGAGGGGGCGGGGACAATCCGGGTGGCGTGCCAGCATCCCGCGAGGATTGCGGGAGCGTACCGGGGTGGTACGG